>JAJCXU010000342.1 GCA_029263275.1 Ilumatobacter sp. | reverse complement strand
ACCTCTGCAGCAGCCTTGGTCTGCTCCTCGCGGCGAATCGCTGCCATCTCCGTGCGCGGAATCGAGTGGTCGAACCCACCGGCTTGCCCGTCGGTGACCAGGCAGTAGACGACCTCGATTCCGGCGTCGGTCATGTTCGCTACCGTGCCCGCCGCGCCAAAGTCGACGTCGTCGGGGTGTGCGGTCACGATCAGTACGCGTTCGATTTCGGAGAAGTCCATCATCGGGCCCATTCAACCACCGCGATGTCCACTGCTCACCTCGTCTGGGTCCCGCCGTGATCAGCTCAACGGGACCGCGACGCTTCGACATCTCTACAGTGCTGGGCATGACGTTGCAGCCAGCCGACATCTCGCTCGACCAGATCGATCTCTCCGACATGGAGTTCTGGGCAGGCCCACGCGACGTCCGCGCGGCAACATTCAAGGCGCTGCGCAATACGCCAGACCTGCAGCACTTCCAGGAGCGGGTCATCGACGAGAGCCCGTTCCCGCCCGGCGCCGGGTACTACGCGCTCACCCGCCACGAAGACATCTGGGCCGTCAGCCGCAACGCCAAGACCTTCTGTTCTGGTCAGGGTTCGAACATCGGCGATCTGCCGCCCGATATGAACGAGTTCTTCGGGTCGATGATCAACATGGACGACCCCAAACACTTCCGGCTCCGCTCGATCGTCTCCAAGGGGTTTACTCCGAAGGAAGTCGGCCGCGTCGAAGGACTCGTCGTCGAGAAGGCCAAGGTCATCGTCGACCGCATCCAAGAGCAGTTCCCAGACAAGCAGTGCGACTTCGTCGAACACATCGCGGCGGCACTCCCCCTCGAGATCATCTGCGACATGATGGGCATCCCCGCCGAGGACTACTCGAAGATCTTCGGCTGGACCAACACCATCCTCGGCGTGGGCGACCCTGATTTCGTCACGTCCTACGAGGATCTGATGACGCACTCGCTGGAGATGTTCACCTACGCCCAAACGCTCGGCGAGGACCGACGATCCAACCCGCAAGACGACATCACCTCGGTGATGATGACCGCCGAGGTCGATGGCGAGCAGCTCAGCCCGCAGGAATTCGGGTCGTTCTTCATCCTCCTCGTGGTGGCCGGCAATGAAACCACCCGCAATGCGATCAGCCACGGGATGAAGGCGCTCACCGACAACCCGGAGCAGCGCGCGCTGCTCTACGGCGACTACGAGACGCATGCCAAGACGGCGGTGGAAGAGATGGTCCGGTATGCCTCACCGGTCATCCACTTTCGGCGCACCGCCACCGAAGACAGCGAGATCAACGGCTTCCCGATCAAGACCGGAGAGAAGGTCGTCATGTTCTACAACTCCGGCAACCGCGACGAACGCGTCTTCGACAACCCGGACCAGTTCGACGTCCGGCGGCCGATGCAGCCAGCTCAGGTCGGCTTCGGCGCGGGCGGTCCCCACTTCTGCCTCGGTGCCAACCTTGCTCGGCGCGAGATGACCGTGATGTTCGATGAAATCAGGCGCCGGCTCCCCACTCTGCGGATCACCGGCGAGCCCGCCTACCTGCAGAGCAACTTCATCAATGGCATCAAGCGACTCGACTGTGCCTGGGACTGAGGCTCGCCTCACCGGCCGGGCGGCGCTCGTCCAACAACTCACCGTCGTCGGTTGGCTGTTTCTGGGCGGCGAGTTCGGCTTCATCCTGTTCCAGATGGAGCGCGTTCGCTCCGTCGATGGCACCCGGTTCGCCACGGCCTGGGACCAACGGATCGAAGTGTTGAGCTTCGTCATGTTGCCTCCCAACATGGTCGCACTCGTGCCCGCAGCGGTCGCAGGAGCGGGCGCGGCCTACCTGGCGGGACGCAACCGTTCGTCATGGCTCGACGTCTTGCTGCGGGTGACAGCAGGCATTGCCATCGCCCTCGTGGCCGTCGGCATCGCCTCCATCGCCGAGGTCGCAACGCGATCAGGCGACCTCGACCTCGACCCCATTTTCCTGCGCCTCGGCGGCATGTCCATCGCCGCAGGAATCGCGTGGCTGTGTCGAATCGCCGACCTCGGCATCGGTGCAGAGGATTCCACCTCGAACCGCACCTGAGCAGTGCCTGATCAGTCGCCGAGTTCGCCCGTGCGGAAGTGGTTGCGGCAGAGCAGTTCGTAGCGCACCGAGTCGCCGAACAGCGGCTGAGCGTCAGATTCATCGGTGTCGCCGACGACCACCGTGTCGCCTTCGTACACGATCACGCCATTGACGACACGCGAGTTGTGCGTCGCTCGTGCGCCGCACCAGCAGCGCGCCTCGACTTGGAGCGGGCTGTGCTCATCCGCGAGTTCGAGCAACCGTTTCGACCCCTCGAACAGTCGTCCGCGAAAGTCGGTGAGGAGCCCGAAGGCGTAGACGTCGACTTCGAGATCGTCGACGACTCGCGCCAACTGCTCACACTGCACCTCACTGTAGAACTGCGCTTCGTCGCAGATCAGGTAGTGGATCGGCCAATTGTCGACCGCAAGTGCATAGAGATCGAGGTCGGGGGCCACGTCGATCGCCGGAGCTGCGACGCCGAGGCGGCTGGTGACCTGGTTGCCCTCGCGATCGAGGGTGGTGAGCAGCAGACCGAACAACTGCCGGTTGGACAGGTTGTGGTGAATCTGCAGCGCCACGGTGCTCTTGCCTGAGCCCATCGTGCCGAAATTGAAGCGCAACGACGCCATCAGTCGTCACCTCCGCCGTTGTTCGCCCCACCGGTGTCGGTGTCGACCCGGGCCGGGCCGTTGATGCCGCCGACCGGCGTCGGGTCGTCGCCCCCGCCGCTCCCGCTGCCACCGCAGGCCGTCGACACGCTGACCAACAGCACACTTGCGGCAAGCCCCGTGAGCACACGCTTCATCCCACCGACACTACGACGCGCGCCGAGTCTCCCCACGCCATCGTCCCGTTCTGGCCGAGTCACAGATGTACCCGGCCCCGCTGTGACTGTGTTGGTCGCACTTCGACTTGCGGGGGGATGTTTGAGTGTAGAGATTGGACGCACGTCCAACTTATGGACCTCAGGAGGATGACATGACCGGCACGGCACCCTCGCCCAGTTCATCTCTCGCGTCGAGCCGTTTCTCGACGCGAGCACCGGCCACCCGCTCGACCAACTACGCAGATGCTTCGCCGAGCACGCCGCGGTGGTCTGCGAGCTGTCCGACCAGGTTCGAGTCAGCGACGAGTCGGTGCGCTACCTCAGCGATGTTCGACGCACCGAACTCGCCGATATCCGCGGGCCTATGAGCAACGGGTAGGCGTGCTGGTCGATGCCTGCCGCCCTGCAGGATGGGTCGCCGAAGAGCCGACGGGATACCTGACGTCGGTCGCCCTGACCCGGTCCCATCTCGCCCTCGACAGAAATCCACATTTTCCAGCCAACGGGCACTTGCTTCGCGGGTGCCAACGACTACCGTCGAGTTCATGGTCCCGGCAACGGTGCTGGGGCAATCTGGCGGAGCGTTGTGGCCAACGATTTCGTCCAATCAACCCCTGGGGGAAGACATATGACCGACACGATCGATCGGCAAGAAGCCGACGGAGATCGCGTACTCGACCACCTCGTCGTCCGGTTCGCCGGCGACTCTGGCGACGGCATGCAGCTCACCGGCGACCGCTTCACATCGGTGAGCGCGTCGTTTGGCAACGACTTGTCGACGATGCCCGATTTTCCCGCCGAGATCCGGGCGCCTGCCGGCACCGTCAACGGTGTGTCTGCATTCCAGGTCAACATTGCTGACCACGACATCACCACCCCAGGTGACGAACCCAACGTCCTGGTCGCGATGAATCCCGCCGCGCTCAAAGCTGAACTGCACCGCCTCGAACCAGGCGGCACGGTCATCATCAACGAAGACGCCTTCGAGGAACGCAACCTCGAAAAGGCGGGATACCTGGACGCAGATGGCGCTCCGATCAACCCGCTCGACGACGACACGCTCAACGGATATCGCGTCCTCAAGGTACCGATGTCGAGCCTGACCAAGAAGGCCTGCGAGCCCCTTGGCGTGAAGCCACGCGATGCCGAACGTTCGAAGAACCTGTTTGCGCTCGGTCTCGTGTCGTGGATGTACACACGTCCGATTGCGCCCACCATGGAGTGGATCGAGGAGAAGTTCGCCAAGAACGAGAAGGTGTCAGGGGCGAACAAGGCTGCCCTGCAGGCCGGATTCAACTTCGGCGAAACGACCGAAGCCGTAGGACATCGCTTCGAAGTTCGCCCAGCCAAACTTCCGTCCGGCGAATACACGAGCATCACCGGCAACGTGGCATTGGCCTGGGGTCTCATCGCTGCCGGTCAGCAAGCGAACCTGCCGCTCACACTCGGCTCGTACCCGATTACGCCGGCAAGCGACATCCTGCACGAGCTCTCGAAGCACAAGCACTTCGGTATCCGCACGGTGCAGGCCGAAGACGAGATCGCGGCGGTCGGTGTTGCCCTGGGCGCCGCGTTCGCCGGGCATCTCGCGGTCACGACCACCAGTGGCCCCGGCCTCGCGCTGAAGAGCGAAACCATCTCGCTCGCCTTTGCGATCGAACTGCCGCTGATCGTCGTCGACATTCAACGCGGCGGGCCGTCAACCGGCCTGCCCACCAAGACCGAGGCCTCCGACCTCAACATTGCACTCAACGGCCGACACGGCGAGGCCCCGCTTCCCGTGGTGGCGTCGTACAGCCCTGCTCAGTGCTTCCACGCGGCCATCGAAGCGGCACGAATTGCCCTGAAGTACCGCACGCCAGTGATTCTGCTCAGCGACGGCTACCTCGCCAACGGGTCCGAGCCGTGGAAGCTGCCCGACGTGGCGTCACTGCCTGACATCTCCGTGGCGTTCGCCGACGGACCGAACCATGTCAATGACGACGGCACCGAGGCCTTCTGGCCGTACAAGCGCGATGAGAACCTTGCCCGGCCGTGGGCGATTCCCGGAACACCCGGGTTGATGCATCGCGTCGGTGGACTCGAAAAGGCCAATGGCACCGGCAACATCGACTACACCCCGGAGAACCACGAAGAGATGGTGCATCTCCGAGCCGAGAAGATCGAACAGATCGCACAAGACATCCCACTCGCCGAAGTCCGTGGTGATGACGATGCCGACGTACTCATCGTCGGGTGGGGTTCAACATGGGCCGCCATCGATGCAGCGGTACAGCGCCGGCGGCGAGCTGGCGTCAAGGTCGCCTGGACCCATTTGACTCACCTCAGTCCGCTGCCGCCCAACCTGGGCGACATCCTCGGCCGCTACGGCAAGGTGCTGGTCCCGGAGTTGAACATGGGCCAGCTCACCGCCCTGCTTCGTTCCAAGTATCTGGTCGACGCGCAAGCGGTCACCAAGGTCCAAGGGCTGCCATTCAAGTCACGAGAAATCGAGGCAGCCATCGACGAGGCGCTCGACAGTCTCGGCAACTCATCGAAGGGAGATGCATCATGAGCACCGCACAAGTTGCTGTCACGACAAAGAGCGATTGGACAAGCGATCAGGAGGTCCGCTGGTGCCCAGGGTGCGGCGACTACGGCATTCTCCTCGCCGTCCAGACGCTCATGCCCGAGCTCGGCGTCAACCCCGAGAACACGGTGTTCATCTCCGGAATTGGTTGCTCCAGCAGGTTCCCGTACTACATGAACACGTACGGCATGCACTCGATCCACGGCCGCGCACCCGCAATTGCGACCGGCGTGGCCACGGCGCGCCCCGACCTCGACGTCTGGGTGATCACGGGTGACGGCGACGGACTGTCGATCGGCGGCAACCATTTGATTCATGCACTTCGCCGCAACGTCAACCTCAACATCTTGTTGTTCAACAACCGGATCTACGGCCTCACGAAGGGCCAGTACTCCCCCACGTCTCCCGTCGGCAAGGTCACCAAGTCGACGCCGATGGGCTCGATCGATTCGCCGTTCAACCCGTTGTCCGTCGCGCTCGGAGCCGAAGCAGGCTTCGTCGCCCGAACACACGACCTCGATCGCAAGCACATGATGGAGACGTTCCGCGCCGCGCACGACCACCAGGGTGCGTCATTCGTCGAGATCTACCAGAACTGCAACGTGTTCAACGACGGCCAATTCAACGACGTCACCAAGAAGAACGTGCGCGACGAGATGATGGTCAACCTCGTCCATGGCGAGCCAATCACGTTCGGTGCCGACCAGCAGCGTGGTGTGGCAATGGGATCCGACGGCCAGCTGCGTCTCGTCGAACTCGCGGACGTGTCGCCTGCAGATGTGCTCGTGCACGATGCTCACCGACACGATTCTTCGCTGGCCTTCGCGCTCGCTCGGCTCAATACCGATGACTCCTCGCCCACTCCGTTCGGCGTGTTCCGCGACGTTGAGCGCCAGGAGTATTCGTCGGCGGTGTCCGAGCAGGTCATGGCGGCCAACGAGGCCAAGGGCCCCGGCGAGCTCCAGGCCTGGCTCCGCTCGCACGGCACCTGGCACGGCTGTTGGACGCTTCGGGGGTGGAGACGGTGCCCGG
>JAJCXU010000341.1 GCA_029263275.1 Ilumatobacter sp. | reverse complement strand
CCGTTGCCTCGGCGACGGATGCGCCGCTGGGTGTGGCTGGCGACACTGGAACGTATGGGGACTCGCTCGACTCACTCACGGTCACTGGACGGTAGCGTGGTTCTCGTGGGGACCGAGCATGTTCGTTGGCTGGCCGAACCGTCTCTGACGCGACCGGTGCTCATCGCCGGGTTCACCGGCTGGAACGACGCCGGCGACGCCTCATCGGTTGCGCTCCGCACGATGATTGAGGCTTGGGGTGCCGACGCACTCGCCGAAATCGATCCGGAACCGTTCACCGATTTCGCGACCGTCCGACCGCAGGTCAAGCTCGACAACGACCGACAGCGCAGCATCGTGTGGCCCACCGTCGGCGTGTGGTCAGTCTCGCTGCCCGGCACCGACGTGATCTTGGTGCTCGGACCCGAACCAGCGCTGCGCTGGCGCTCCTTCTCCGAGCAGATCCTCGGCATCTGTGATCGCTACGGGGTGACCATGGCGGTGTCGCTCGGCGCACTGCTCGCCGACGTTCCACATTCACGACCGGTGCAACTCATCGGTACCGCCACGGACGACACCCTCATCGAGCGGTTCGAACTCCAACGATCCCAGTACGAGGGCCCCACCGGCATCGTCGGCGTCCTGCACGATGCACTGCACCGGGCGGACCTGGCCACCGCATCGCTCTGGGCCGCTGTGCCCGGTTATGCATCGCAGGTGCCGTCACCGAAGGCCGCAATGGCACTGGTCGAGCGGGCATGCACGATGATCGGCACACCGGCGCCGCTGCAGGCCCTCGCGACGGGTGCGGCCGAGTACGACGCACGTGTTGCCGCGCTGATCGGTGACGACGACGACATGGCCGAGTATCTGTCGCGGCTCGAAGAGATCGCCGACGACGTCAACACCGACGACACCACGTCGATCGACGTGGCCGAGCCGGTTGACCCCGAAGAGTTGATGAACGAAGTCGAGCAGTTCCTCCGCGAACAGGAGTAGCTGCGGGCCTCGCGGCAGTCAGTCGGCGTCGCGCCAGATCGGCGAGCGCACGTCATCGAACGTGGCGGGCGCCTGCACACCGCTGATCGCGTCGAAGGCCATTTCCGACCACCATCCGGCACCAGCTGTCGCCTCCGGGAGCTCATCCTTGTTGAACCAGCCGACGTCGGCAGTTTCGAGCGGGTGCGACTGGAGGCTGCCACCGGTCGCCTGACAGTGGAACAGCAGCAAGTACATGCCGAAACGGCTGAAGCCCATTCGCTGGCCGTCGACCACACCGAGGAGCCGTGTCGGCTCGCACTCGATGCCGGCTTCTTCGTGCACTTCCTTCACGGCCACTTCCGCGGGCGAGTAGCCGACGTCGGCCCACCCGGTTGGGAACAGCCAGATCCCAGAGTCCTTGCGCTGGACGAGCAGGATCTGGCCGTCGCCATTGCCGACGATCGCGCCGATGGACACCTTGGGGGTGACGTAGCCGGGCACACCTTCGCCGATTGACTCGACCCATTCCCCGACGAATTCGTCGCGGACACTGTCGCTGGCTGGCGCACCTTGCGACGCTGCCTTGATGTCGCCCGCGACGTACAGGACCTCTTCGAACCGCTCGCGCTCATAGAGGCTCTCGGTGAATCCCATCCCTGTGCGAGCGATGCCTGCGAGGGCCTCGCTCCACCGCGACAGGTCGTGCGCCAGGTCTGGCGACATGTCGCGCGTCGAGTCGTTGTCAGCCGTGGTCACAGACCCGAACGCTACGGCATGGATTCGACCGACGAGTCATCCGCCGGTCGTTGTCGACCAATCACGCCACCGCGTGCAGCAACGCCCGCTGAATCTCTTTGCGGTGGAATTTGTCGGTGACGAGTTCGCCAGCCGACGTGCGAACGTAGAACGTGTCCACCACTTCCATCCCGATGGTCTGCACGCTGGCGTGGCGGATGTCGAGGCCGAGCTCACCAATCGCCTTGGTGATGCGGTGCAGGATGCCGATCTTGGTAACCGCCCTGACCTCGATCACCGTGGCGTCACTCGACGCGTCGTCGTGAAAGACGACTGTGGGCGGCCCAGGCTGCTCGGCCTGCGTACGTCGCCGTCGGCGATACGTCTTGGCTCGCTCGACGAGGCGCGATTCGATCGCGAGTTGGTGGGCCAACGCTCGTGCCAGATCGGTCTTCAGCGATCGCCAGTTCATACTGGCCTCAGGCAGCACGATCCGGAACTGCGACGCCGCCATGCCCTGCTCGTCGGAATGTGCGGTCGCAGTGAGCACGTCGAGGCCATGCAGTGAGAGCACGCCGGCGACCTGGCTGAAGACACCTGCCGAGTCCGGGCTGACCACGGTGATCAGATCGTCGCGCCGAGCCACCGCAACCTCACCAGCAGCCATGAGGAGCAGCGTCTCGGCATCGGGGAACAGCCGCCACGTGACCTCCGCGACGTCGCCGCCGCCGAGCACGTGCCGCACGCGGGCCGCGAGTTCGTTGACCAGTTCTTCCTTCCACGACCCCCACGCCGACGGGCCCGTGGCGAGCGAGTCGGCCTCGGTGAGTGCGTGCAATAGGTCGAGCCGCTCGACCGTGCCGAGAGCGTCGGCCACCTGGCTGATCGTCGCCTCGTCGGTCAAGTCACGGCGCGACGCCACGTCGGGCAGGAGCAGGTGGTGTTCCACCATTGCGACGAGCGTGTCGACGTCGGCCGATTTCAGACCGAGCTTCGGGCCGACCTGTCGAACCAGCTCCATGCCGACAATCGTGTGGTCGCCGGGATACCCCTTGCCCAAGTCGTGGAACAGCGCGCCCAACACCAAGAGGTCGGGCCGCGACACGCGCTCAACGAGTTCGGCGGCGTTGGCCGCTGCCTCCCACAGGTGACGGTCGACAGTGAAGCGGTGGTAGGCGTTGCGCTGAGGCTTCGACCGGTTCGGCTCCCACTCGGGCAACAGCCGAGCAAACAGCTCGCGCTGGTCAAGCGCTTCGAGCACACGAATCGCCCTGTGTCC
>JAJCXU010000340.1 GCA_029263275.1 Ilumatobacter sp. | reverse complement strand
GTCGAGCAGTTCGTCGAGTTGTTCGGTCGACGTGATGGTTTCGCCGAGTTCGTGTCGACGGACGCCGAGGTCGTCGAGGAGCAGCCGCGCTCCGGCAATCTGCTCAGTGGCGTGCGCGAGATCAAAGGTGGGTCGTGCGATCGCAGCGACGAGCGCGTTGGCGGTCATTGCGCGGCCTCCGACGAGTGCATGGGCCCGTACCCATTCGGAAACGGCTCGGTCGAATCGCCGAGCAACGACGTCTCCGGTGCCGACACAGCATCGAACCAGGGGACTGCGTGTCGATCGGTGAGTTCGTTGATCGTCTGCATGTACGCCGCAGCGTCGGTGCGGAGTTCGGAGCGGACCCCATCGAGGTCGGGGAACGCCTGGACGGCGTTCCACCAGATCGATCGGCCGGCCAGGAATCCACTGGCTCCAGACGCGTAGGAGTACCGCAGTGCTTCGAGGAACGCGGGACGAGCCGAGCCGCCGGACAGCAGCACCCATGGTCGGCCGATGGCTCTGTTCAATGCGGTGAATGCCGCGACGTCTGTGGCCTTCGCAGAGTCGTGGGGTGCCAGGTCGTCGGGGAGTATCGGGCTCTCGACCTTGAAGATGTCGACGCCGTAGCGGTCGGGAGCGAACGCCTCGACTCCGGTCAGGACGTGGTCGAGCCGTTGAGCACCGCGGATCGGTCCGCCATCGGTGTCCTGACCGTGGAGGGGATACGTGAGGAGTTCAAGGACGAAAGGGATGTCGTACTGGTTGCAGAGTAGGCCCGTGCGTTCGGCGATCTCGAGCTGATGGTCGCGGACTGGCCGCGACGCGTCCGGCCGATACCACAGCAGCAGCTTGACGCCGTCCGCGCCCACGCGTTTGATCTGGTCGACGCTCCACGAATCGATGCAGTGCGAGGACCTGCCATCTGTCGAATCGTCGAACCGGTGGTCTTCCAACGTCAGGAGCATGCCTTGGCGCGGATCGACGCGATCGGACGACGGGAACGCAGTCCGCGGATCGACGAGCACCGCCGATGCCAACGGCGCGAGCTCTTCGATCAGGACGCGTTTGAGTGCGATCACGTCATCGAGTGGCGGTTCGTCCACGTCTCGGCGCCGCGCGATCAGGTCGTACACGGGAGGTCGTTGATCGACCGCCAGCATCTTGAACCGTCCGTGATCGTCGGCCATCCGCCGAAGGCTGCGCAGTTTGCCTGGCTGTATCACGCCTTGAACTCTCCTGTTGTTGTCGTTGTGTGTGGTGCCGTCGGTGTCGCCTCGGTGAGGAGGGCGTCGACGGCCGGCCGGTCGGGAATGCTCGCCCGCCCACCGAATTCTGTGCACTTGAGAGCGGCCGCAGCGCTGGCGAAGCGCACGGCGTCGCGTTCGCACTGGCCTTCGGCCACCGCAAGAGCGAAGGCACCGTGGAAGACATCGCCGGCACCGAGCGTGTCGACGGCATCGACGTGAAATGCGGGTTGGTGTCGAAGACGGCCCGCCTCGATCCAGGACACACCACGTTCGCCATCGGTGACCGCGACCCAGGCGTCGGCGCGCTGCGCGGCACGGCGAAGGGCGTCGACGAGATGTTCGTCGTGCATTGTTCCGGTCAGCGCTGCTCGCGAGAAGACGAGATGGGTGGCGAGGTCGAGGATCTGGCCCGTTTCGCTCGTTGGGTCGGCATCGATCGGTCGGTCGACGTCGACCACCGATGGCACGCCGCGGGCGCGGGCGCTGCGCAGTGCGTGGACAGCTCCGACTGGCCAACGGCAGTCGACGAGCACGACGTCGGCTTCACCGATGTCTTCGGCGAACCACGGATTCGCCGACGTGAAGAAGTCGTCGGGGACGAAGTTGACCAGCTCGCGCTGTCCTGCTCGGTCGACGAGGACGAACGAGATCGGTGTCGAATGGTTGGCGATGCGCTGCATCGAGTCGGTGGCGATGCCGAGGTCGAGAAATTGTTCGATCACGTTGTCGCCGGCATCGTCGTCACCGACACAGCCGATGAACGACGCTGTGCCACCGAGACCGACCACGGTTGCCGCAGCATTGGCAGCGACCCCGCCTCCGATCGTGAGATGGCCAGTTGCTGAGTACTTGCCCTCCTGTGTCGGCAGCGTGTCGATCTGGAAGATGTGGTCGAGCGTCACGATCCCCGCGCATGCGACCAATGGAGGATGTTCTTGCACTCTCACCGTTCCATGATGCGCAGTACGATTGGTCGCTCGGCAGGGTCCGAGGACTCAAACATCGCGACCTCTTCGTTTCTCGATCCGCTCAGGTCGTTGTCCCCTGTCGGCCAGCCGAGAGGGTTGCGAAAATCAGAGTAGGAACGTGTAGCTGAAGCACGTCGATGGGAGGAACTGCCATGACGTCGAATGCAGAAGCCAACAGGACACCGATGTGGGTCGTCGGAAGCGACGGCTCAGCAGGAGCTGGCCACGCGGTGCGGTGGGCCCTCGCCCAAGCGATTGGACGAACGCCGTCCGTGCATGTGATCAGGGCGTGGCACCTTCCGCCGATGGCGGGGGCAGAATTCGGTGTCGGCCGCCTTGCGGACATGGAGCCGTCGGAGGTCCATCCGGGCCTTGACGAGCTGGCAGCAGACGCGATCAACGCGGGGCTCAAGGTGACCTCTGGAGTGCAATACGGCGGAGCCTCGCACGTGTTGCTCGACGCTGGCGAGGACGCCGAACTCCTCGTCGTCGGATCGCGCGGTCTTGGTGGGTTCCGTCGGTTGCTGCTGGGCTCGGTGAGCCATCAGTGCGCAACCCACGCCCGCGGACCAGTGGTCGTCGTGCGGCCGCCTGTCGACGATGGGCCCGCCGAGCCTGCCGTCACCCGACTCGTTGTTGGTGTCGACGGATCACCGGCGGCCCGTGAAGCCCTTCGATGGGCGCACACGTTCGCTCGTGGGGAGATTCCTGTCGTCGCGATCGGAGCGTGGACCAACGCGATCTTCGGTGCCGACGAATTGCACAGCGAACTGGAGCGCCTGTTCCAACACGCCCAGAGCAGCTTCGGCCAAATGGTCGACGCCGTCGAGGCCGAGCTCGATGCACCCGGCTGCTTCGAGCGGAAGTTCGTGCGCGGTGGACCCGCGGTCGTACTTGCTGATGAGTGTGAGCCGACGGAGCTGCTCGTTGTCGGCGAGCGCGGTCACCGAGGATTCACCGGTGGGCTGCTGGGCTCGGTCGCCACCGAAGTGCTGCACCGTGCGCGGTCACCAATCGCGGTGATCCCTGCACCGTAGGGAGGTCGTCAAATGAGACCAATTGCCCTGCCCTGCTGGCTGCCCCACGGGGCACGATGGTGATGGAATCAATGATCATCCGGAAACGAGGGACATTGTGCATGCGAGCGTCGGAGACGAAATCATCATTGCGGGCCACGTCGTCGGTGAGGCGAAACGGGTCGGGCTGATCGTCGAGGTACGGGGGGATGACGGCAGTCCGCCGTACCGGGTGCGGTGGGACGACTCTGGTCGGACCACCCTGCTGTTCCCGGGTTACGACGCGGCGATCAAACCCCTGACCGAGGTCGATACAGACGAGGAGTCAGCGTCATGAGAGTCGAAGACTTCACCTGGCGCGATCCGGTCACCGTCGACGTCGGAACCACCATTGTTGATGCCGCCGAGTTGCTGGCCGCCCATGGCGTCGGCGCGCTGATCGTGCTCGATGGGCAACGACCCGTCGGTGTGGTCACCGACCGTGACTTGGTAACACGGTGTCTTGCGGTCGGGATGGCGCCCGACAGTCGCGTGGACGCAGTGATGTCGATGGGTGTGATTGCGGTCGACCGGCACGACGAGGCCGAAGATCTCTTCCATCTGTTCTCGACCCACGCGGTGCGTCGCGCTGCCGTTGTCGACCACGACCGAGTGGTCGGTGTCGTCAGCTTGGACGACGTACTCGTGTCGATTGCTGGTGAACTCTCCGTTGTCGCCAACGTGATGTCCGCGCAGATCATGTTTCCCCACGCGGGGGATTCGGCTCCGCCACCGGCCAGAGCCTGATTGATCTGGCGACTTCGGCCTCAGAGCTTGTACGGTCCAACCCATGGCGAATCAGAAGCTCACCCCGCTGCAAGAGTCCGAAGCGAAGCGGCGCGCAGCCGCCCAGGCGAGAGTCAACAAGAAGCCGCGCATCTTCAGCGAAGCTGAGAAGGCGACACGCAAGGAACGCGTGGGCAAGGCAAAGGATGCGCTGGCTCGCTCGGTCGGTACCAAGGGTGATCACGTCACCGCGGGTCGCGCCGCACTCAAGAAGTACCTCCAGAACATGAACGAGCCGAACCAGCCCGACGACGGACGGTTCGAAATGCTCATCGAGGCACCGTTCAAGGCGCCGCCGAAGAAGCGCGAGAACAACCGCGGATTCTGACCCCGCTCCACGATCAGCTCCGGCGGGCATGATCTCCCCGCGCTACCGGGGCGAGTCAGCGCGCTGAGAACAGGTCGGCAGGTGGCGTGGATGCCATCGCCATCGTGTCGTCGGCGCCCGGTGCTGGACCGGTGACGGCCCATGTGGCGCCGCGATCTTCGAACGTGTCGTACGGGATGTTCGAAGCCGGGTTGACCATCACGTCGAACCCGTCCAAGCTGCCCCGCTCTGAGCGGACGACATCGAGCATCTCCATGAGTGCGTCGCCGTCGACCTCGATGGGAAAGAGGCCGTCGAGGCGTTCCCCACGAACCCGCGCATCGGTGATCTCGCCGAATCCGCTCAGTTCCCGGGTGGTGTCGACACCGAGCCCCAGGCCAAGCGTCAGACGTCCGCGAGACAGATGGTCGAGTGTCGTGGCCTCGCGTGCGAGTTTGATCGGACGTCGGCGGGTGATCGGGGTCACCATCGGCCCGATCCTGATGCGTGAGGTGGCGGAGGCAACCGCGGCCATGGCGACCCATGGGTCAGCGATCTCCTGGGCGGCAACGGCGTGCTTCAACGCGAGCTGCCGAGCACGATCAGACCGTTCTTCACGGCGGCATCGCCGTGGGAGTTCAGCACCTCGAACGGAACCGTGGTGTTGCCGTCCGCTGTCAGCGTGGCCGGCCACACGTTGACGGTGATCGTCGAGGGCAACTCCACCATGGCAGCGAACCTGCCGCTGATCCGGCGAACGAGTTCGGGGCGCCCGTCTGCACGGGCGTCGACAACCGCAGTGACGCCGTGTGCCAGCGTGGCAGTGCCATGCAGGATGATGTCGGGCAGCCCGGCGGCGCGCGCCACCGCACGATCGGTGTGGATCGGGTTCCAGATTCGAGCGCACTCCGTGTAGGTGTGCGCAGCGCCCGCCGCCACGTCGATGGTGATCGTCGAGGGCTCACCGGTTCTCTCGGTGGCTGCGATGTCGGCGGGTGGCTCAGGGTCGAGATGATGAGTGCCGTCGGTGGCAACGCCGAGGTAGATGGCGTCTTGTGTCGTCGTGGCGACCGGTTGGCCGTCGGCATCGACCGTGACCAAACGGGTCGTTGCCTTCGCTCCCGGCCCGATGTCGGTGAGCGCAACCATCTCGAGATGGGTCGTCTGTTGGTCGCCCGGGCGGACCAGGCGGTGGATGGTGACGTCGTGGGTGGCATGGACTCCGGTCAGGACTTCGGCCCGGGTCATGCCAAGGGTCGATGACTGTGAGCGAGATGCGACGATGGCTTCCCATTCCGGACAGACCGCAAAGAGGGGGTGGGCGACCACACCGTCGCCTCGTGTCGTGTCGAAGTAGCGATCGTTCTGGTCGTCGAGCGCTGCCGCGTACGCCATGGTCCAGCGCAGGTCGACGTCGTGGACGACGGGCTCGACGGCGAGGTCAAGGAGTGCAGCAGGGACGGGCATCGCTCAATCGAGAGTAATGCCGACCGCCTCCAGTGCGTCGATCATCGCCGACGAGTCGAGGATCGCTTCGGCCGCACTGAGCTCGGGAGCGAGGTAGCGATCGGGGCCGGCGCCGTCGACATCGGTGCGCAGCAGCGCCAGGAGAGCGCCGGTCGCCGGCGACGGTGTGAGCGGGGTTCGGAACTCGATGGCACGCGCGGCACAGACGTACTCGACGGCGAGGATTCGGCGGACGTTGTCGATGACCTTGCGGAGCTTGCGCACGGCGAGCCACGCCATCGACACATGGTCTTCCTGCATCCCCGACGTGGGGAGCGAGTCGACCGATGCCGGAGCGGCGAGGCGCTTGTTCTCCGACGCCATCGCTGCAGCGGTGTAGTGGCCGATCATCAGGCCACTGTCGACGCCAGCTTCTTCAGCGAGAAACGGCGGAAGGCCGTGGCTGCGGGTCTTGTCGAGCATGCGGTCCATGCGTCGCTCGGCGATGGCGCCGACTTCGGACACCGCGATGGCCAGGAAGTCTGCCGCGAAACCGAGGGGTGCGCCGTGGAAGTTGCCACATGACTCGACCCGGCCGTCGGCGAGCACCATCGGGTTGTCGATTGCCGACGCGAGTTCGTTCTGGGCCACGAAACGGCAGTGCTCGAGCGTGTCGCGGACGGCGCCATGGACCGATGGCGTGCACCGGATCGAATAGGCGTCCTGGACCCGGAGGTCGTCGTCGTTGTCGTGGCTGGCGACGATGGGCGATGCGGACAGCATCGATCGGAGGTTGGCGGCGCTGACCGCTTGGCCAGGTTGGGGACGCAGCGCCTGGAGTTCGGCTGCAAACGGCGAGGCGGTGGACAACAATCCCTCGACGGTCATCGCCGTGATCATGTCGGCTTGGCTGAGCAGCCGCTCGATGTCGGCGATGGCCAGGCAGAGCATGCCCAAGATGGCGTCGGTGCCGTTGGTGACCGCGAGGCCTTCCTTCTCGGCCAGCTCGATCGGCTCGAGGCCGGCCTCGGCAAGGGCTTCGGCAGCGGGCCGTACCCGCCCCTGATACACGACGTCACCTTCGCCGAGGAGGGCCAACGCCCCGTGTGCGAGTGGTGCGAGGTCGCCGCTGGCACCGAGTGACCCGTACTCGGGGACGATGGGTGTGATGCCGGCGTTGAGGATGTCGACCATCGCCTGGGCGACGAGTGGTCGCGCCCCGCTGTTGCCGAGCGCGAGGGTGCGCGCTCGAAGGAGCACCATTGCCCGCACCACTTCGTCCTCGACTGGGTCGCCCATGCCGGCAGCGTGGGAACGCACGAGCGCGACCTGGAGAGCCCGGCGCCGATCGGGTGGGATCGAGACGGTTGCCAGCGCGCCGAACCCCGTCGAGATGCCGTACTTGGGGGCGCCCTCCGCGAGCTGCTCAACAATGGCGCGCGCCGTCGCCATGCGATCGAGTGCAGCGGGAGTGAGTTCGACGGGTTCGGCCTGGCGGGCGACAGCGACCACGTCGCCGATGGTGACGCCCTGACCATCGAGGTGGATGGTCATGACGTGTAGTCCTCTCCGTTGGCGCGCAGCTCGCGTTCGAGTGCATCGACCGTGTCGGTGATTGCCTGCTCGTGCAGCGCCCGCCGCTCGGCCGTGAAGCGGTGCTCGGGTCCGACGATCGAGACGGCGATGCCGAGCTTGCCGTTGGCGGGCAGTGCTCGGCTCATTGCGGTGATGTCGGCTTCGACGGCCCCGGTACGCGCCGCGGTGACGCCGGGATCGCTGAGCGCGGCGCCGAGGGCGGTGCCATCGAGGGTGACGTCCTGG
>JAJCXU010000339.1 GCA_029263275.1 Ilumatobacter sp. | reverse complement strand
ATGAGTTCGCCGAAATGCGAGGCGGTGGTGATGACTCGGATCCCGTGTTGGACGTTGGCGGCTCGGGCGATCCGGTCGATCGAGGCGCCCGCCGCGATCCCGTCCGCGTCAGGAATGGCCCCAGTGAGCGCCGCACATTCGGCCGCAATGGCACCGTGACGCTCACCTCGCGCCGTCACGGCGACATGTTCATGCATCCCACCAGCATGGCCCGAGGAACCCGCGGCGGCACGACTTCATCGAACGCGTGTGGATCGTGCGCAACATCCGCACGCGAATCCCCAGGATCGACAGAGTTACGAAAGGGGCCTGACCCCATTCGTAACTCTGTGTGGGGGCCTAGCCTTGCCGCCGTGACCGACTCGGACGACGCTGTTCGCCCCTTGCCGGCGTGGCTTGCTGTCGTGCTGGTGGCGGGGACCTCGGCAGCGGTGCTGGTGCTCGAAATTCTCGCCGGCCGCTTGCTTGCTCCGTACGTCGGCGTCAGCCTGGACACCTACACCGGCATCATCGGCACGATTCTCGCCGGCATTGCTGTCGGGGCCTGGGCCGGCGGTGCACTCGCTGATCGCGTCGATCCGCGCCGGTTGCTCCCCGTGCTGCTGATGCTCGGCGGTGCATTGGCGATCACCACCATTCCCGTCGTGCGTGTGATCGGCAGGGGCAGCGCTGGCGGTGGCGGTCCGATGATCCTCATCCTGAGTGCGTTCGGCTTTCTCCCGGCCGCAACCGTGCTGAGTGCTGTTCCGCCTGCCGTGATCAAGCTCCAGTTGCGCAATCTCGACGAGACCGGCTCGACGGTGGGTCAGTTGTCGGCGTGGAGTACTGCAGGAGCGATCTTCGGCACGTTCTTCACCGGGTTTGTGCTGGTCGCAACCGCGGCAGTGTCAACGCTGATCGTCAGCACCGGGGTGTTGCTGATGTTCGGCGGGGTGGCCATGGCGGTGTTCGCAGGATCGGCTACGGCGTCGCCAGCCGCGCAGGCCACCGAGCTGATGAGTGTCGCCGGGCTGGCCGCCATGTCGATCCTGGGCGTGGTGGCGATCGACTCGCCGTGTGAGACCCAGACCACCTACTACTGCCTGTCGGTGGTGGAAGACGCCGACGATGCCAGCCAGAAGGTGCTCGTGCTCGACGACCTCCGACACAGCTTCGTCGACGTCGACGACCCGACGCTCCTGTCGTTCTGGTACGTACGTCGGCTGGTCGACGCCATCGAATCGGCACCCGCGGCCGACGACATCGTCTATCTCGGCGGGGGAGCACTGACGATCCCGCGGTATGTCCGCGCCACCACTCCCGGAACCAATCAGACCGTGCTCGAGATCGACGGCGAGTTGATCGAGGTCGTCGAGAACCAGATGGGTCTCGACCGAGACTTGCCCGAACCGATCGACATCATCATCGGCGATGGACGTCTGTCGCTGGACGATCTCGGCGATGAGACTGCCGACATCGTCATCGGTGATGCGTTCGGCAGTCGGTCGGTGCCGTTCCACCTGGCGACCGAGGAGTTCATGCGCGAGATCGAGCGGGTGCTGCGACCTGGCGGCGTGTATGCCGCGAACATCATCGACGGAGGTGGGCAGAAGTTCTTGGCCGCCGAGGCCGCAACGCTCGCCCGCGTGTTCGATCACGTCGTGGTGATGCGTGGCGCAGCGATCGTTGCTGGATTGCGTGGAAACTCGGTGATCGTCGCCAGCGACACGCCCCTCGACCCCGCAACGTTCGACCAGTTGCGCATCGATGGCGGCGATCCGGGCGAGGTGGTGACCGACTTCGATGCCTATATCGACGGTGCCACCATCCTGACCGATGACTTCGCGCCCGTCGATCAGCTGATCAACGCTGGGTCCTGACTCGACTCGCAGGGGACTGGGGTGGGGGATCTCTGCCCGAACTGGGGTGGATTGCTGTGCTGTGCGGGCACAGTTCGGCCGTGACCGGCGCAACTTCGACGACTGTGTGGCGCGAGTCACGCGGCATGGCGTACAACCGGCGCGAGACGCGAGTTGGGTTCGCGGGGGACCGGCCATAGTCTTGCATGGCCGTGAACGAGAGAAATCTCGTCCACCCAAGAAGTGAATACGAATCGATGTCTGAGTAGGCCTTCCCCGCAGATGGGAGCCGGAACCGCTCAGCAACCCAAAGAAACGTGCTCCGTGCACCGTGTCGCTCCTGCGCTCGCAGGAAGTGAAGTGGTGTCCGGAGCATTTGCGTGGAGAGCCCCCGACATCGGGTCGAGGGGCTTGGACAACGGAAAGGCTGCCGGAAATGGCACAACAAGCGATCGTCGGCGAAAAGGTCGGCATGACGCAGACGTGGGTGGACGACAAGGTCGTCCCCGTCACGATGCTTCGTGTTGACCCCATGCGCATCGTGCAGATCAAGACCAATGAACGTGATGGGTACACCGCACTGCAGGTGACCTACGGATCGAAGAAGGCCAACAAGCTGAACAAGCCGCAGGCTGGCCACTTCGAAAAGGCCGGCGTCGAGCCAGGCAAGCGCCTCGTGGAACTCCGCCTCGACTCCGTGGACGGCTTCGAAGTCGGCCAGGAAGTCACTGTCGAGCAGATTGCCACTGGCATGAAGGTCGACGTCACGGGCACCAGCCGCGGCAAGGGCTTCGCCGGTGTCATGAAGCGTCACAACTTCAAGGGCGCACCGGCATCGCACGGTGCCCACAAAAACCACCGCAAGCCTGGCGCCATTGGCCAGTGCGCCTTCCCGGCTCGTGTCTTCAAGGGCATGCGCATGGCAGGCCACATGGGTCACGAGCAGGTCACCACACAGAACCTCGAAGTCGTGCAGAGCGACGCCGAGCGCAACATCCTGCTGATCAAGGGCGCCGTTCCCGGCCCCGCCGGCGGCGTGGTCATCGTCCGCAACGCGGTCAAGTTCGCTGGAAAGGCTTCCTGAACATGGCATCACTCACACTCAAGAACGCTTCCGGCAAGGACGCTGGCTCGGTCGACCTCGATGACGCCATCTTCGGCATCGAGCCGAACGTGCCGCTCATGCACCAGGTCGTCACCGCCCAGCTCGCCGCACGCCGTTCCGGCACGCAGAGCGCCAAGACTCGGGCCGAGGTCCGAGGTGGCGGTCGCAAGCCTTACGCCCAGAAGGGCACCGGTAACGCCCGTCAGGGTTCAATCCGTGCACCGCACTTCTCCGGTGGTGGCGTTGCGTTGGCTCCCAAGCCCCGCAGCTACAGCCAGAAGACGCCGAAGAAGATGATCAAGGCGGCCCTCCGCTCGGCACTGTCCGACCGGGCGACCGAAGGCAAGATCATCGTCGTCGACAGCTACGGCATCGATGCTCCGAAGACCAAGGACGCCAAGGCACTGCTCGCAGCGCTCGACATCTCGGGCAGCGTGCTCGTGGTCGTCGGCCGTGACGACGCCAGCGCCGCACTGAGCTTCCGCAACCTCACCAACGTGCAGGTCATCAGCCCCGGCGAACTCAACACCTACGACGTGCTGTGCAACGACTGGCTCGTGTTCAGCAAGGACGTCGTTCCTGCCGCCGACGGCCCGACCGCCGGCCAGCGTGTCGAAACCGCAGTTGCCGTCGAAGCAGCGTCTGAGAAGCTCGAAGCTGCCGGCGACTCCGACGACGATGGCGTCTCGAACCTGGTCGACCCCACACCGTTCGGCGACGGCTCCCACGCCCCCATCGACGGCGATGAGATGCCGGAAGGCTTCCCGATCAAGGGCAACGCCGACTCGATGCTCTATCACCTCCCCGACACGTCGTTCTACAACCGCACGGTCGCTGAAGTGTGGTTCGCCACCGAAGACGCCGCGAAGGCCGCTGGCTTCACCCGCCCGGCCTCGCAGCTCAAGCAAGAAGTCGACAAGGAAGAAGAGGAAGCCTGATGAAGGACCCTCGCGACATCATCATTGCTCCCATCGTGAGCGAGAAGAGCTACGAGCTCATCGAAACCGGTGTGTACACCTTCGAAGTGCACAAGTCAGCCTCCAAGCCCGAGATCCGCGATGCGGTCGAGAGCATTTGGGGCGTCGAAGTGCTCAAGGTCAACACGCTCAACCGCAAGGGCAAGCGCAAGCGCACCCGCGGTACCAACCGAGTCGGACAAAAGCCCGGCCAAAAGCGGGCCATCGTCACCCTGGCATCGGGCGAAATCCCGTTGTTCGAGAACTGATCGGGCTGAGAGGTAGAGAATCATGGCCATTCGTTCACGCAAGCCCACATCACCCGGTCGTCGCTTCCAGACGAGTTCGGACTTCAGCGACGTCACCAAGACGACGCCAGAAAAGTCGCTGCTCGCCAAGAAGACCCGCACCGGCGGTCGTAACAGCTACGGCCGCAAGACCAGCCGCCACCGCGGTGGCGGTCACAAGCAGCAGTACCGCATCATCGACTTCAAGCGCGTCAAGGACGGCGTGACCGCCAAGGTCGCCGCCATCGAGTACGACCCCAACCGCACGTGCCGTATTGCGCTTCTGCACTACGCCGACGGCGAAAAGGCGTACATCCTGGCTCCTCGTGGCCTCAGTGTCGGCGACCACGTGGTCTCCGGTCAGGGCTCCGACATCAAGCCCGGTAACGCCATGCCGCTGCGCTTCATCCCGGTCGGCACCACCGTCCACAACGTCGAGCTGCGCCCCGGCCAGGGCGGCAAGATCGGCCGTTCGGCCGGTATCGCTGTGCAGCTCGTTGCCAAGGACGGCGATCACGCCACGCTGCGTATGCCATCCACCGAGATGCGCCGAGTGCTCATCGATTGCCGAGCAACCGTCGGCGAAGTCGGCAACGCTGAGCACGAGCTCATCAAGATCGGCAAGGCCGG
>JAJCXU010000338.1 GCA_029263275.1 Ilumatobacter sp. | reverse complement strand
GACGATCTCGACGTCACCGACACGACGCCGAGCATCGGTCCCGGCTACCCAGCGAATCGGCGGGACATCTTCGCGCCGTGACCCCTGCCGAGGGCCTGGTACTCAGGGCAGGATCTCGGTGCGCCAGTTGGACGGTGCGATGGTGACCACGATCTCGGCGTCGCCGTGCCCGTCCGGGAAACCGTTGCGGGCGAGTTTCTTCATGAACACTGGCGGGAGGTGCTCGTGTTGCGCCGGTAATGGTATGCGCTGTGAGTATCGGTCGCTCAACCTGCTGCGGTGATGAACATGATGGCCGACGGCGAGTCGTCCGCGAGTGCGTGTCGGAGCGCTTCGATCGCGGTGGCGGCGCGCTGCTGTGCGTTGTCACCGAGGGCGTCGACGATGAAGAGCGCGCTGGCGGTGGTGTCGGTGATGGCGGTTCGGTTCGTCTGACGCCAATTCCATCGTCGGCAGGTGACACCGGTGTCATCGCGCCAGATCGGCTCGCCCGGCTCGGGACGCTCGATGACGGGTTCACCATCGTTGTTCGTGTCGAAGGGCTCGTTGCCCGAGGCGCGATCCAGACGTGCCGGGCCGACGTAGGCGTCGAGGTCCTCGACTCCGATGGGGATGCGTTGGAGTACCGAGATCGCGTTGTAGATGTCGGTGACCTTGTTGATCCGTGGGAGCCCTGTCTTGCCGGCACGGCGTGACAGGGCGTCGGCGCTCACTCGGGTTCGGTTCGGTTTGGCACCGAACGAGCGATACGCGTCTCGCCACTGTTCGAGGTGCTCGTCATCGAGATCGATGTGGCACGAGGCGGCCTGGTCGAGCCATCGATTGCTGTCGACATCGGAGGGTCCGGAGCCGATTCCGGACACGACCATCAGTCCGGCGCAGTAGTCGGGCCGGAGATCGAAGATCGAGGGGTCGACACGGACAGCAGCCAGCCAGACTTCGAGTTGTTCGACTGACCAAGCAGGATGCACCATGCCGGGCACTATAGTGCCCGGCATGGAAACGAGCGAGTCGATCGGCGTCATCGTGCGCGCCGAACGCAAGAAACGGGGCTGGTCTCTTGATCGTGCCGCAACGCGCCTCGGCGTCAGCAGACGCCTGTTGACTCAGATCGAGTCGGGTTCGGCGAACCCTTCGTTGTCGACATTGCTGTCGATCGCGAGCGGGTTCGGAATCGATCTCACGAGTCTGGTCGCAGAGACTCCGGGCGTTGTCGACGCGGTGCTCCAGCCCGACAACGATGCCGCTGCTGCGCTGTGGTCCACCGATGCAGGAAGCCGAGCCCAACTGCTCGTCGGGATGGGCCCGCTCGAGATGTGGTCGTGGCGCCTCGAACCCGGCGACTCGAAGCGATCAGAGGCGCACAGTACCAACAGCCTCGAAGCGCTGATCGTGAACACCGGTCGCGTCGAGGTCGACATCGACGGCGGCGACACGACGACCGTGGTCGTCGGTCAGTCGCTGATCTTCGCGGCCGGCGTTGGCCACGAGTACCGGAACCTCGCCGCCGGCGTCGCCGAGTTCCACCTCGCCGTGTTCGACCCGATCGACGGCTCCGCCGGTCGCTGATGCCCGCGCTGCTCGCCATCGCCGCTGCGTTCACGTTCGGTGTCGCAGACTTCCTCGGCGGACTCTCCACTCGCAAAGCAGCCGTCGTCGCGGTCACGCTGATCACGAACCTCGCAGGCGCGGCCTTGGCTGTTCTGCTCGTTGTGGTGGTCGACGGAGCTTGGACGGTTCAAGCGGTCGCGTGGGGAGCGGTTGCGGGACTCGCTGGTCTCGTTGGCTTGCTGCTGCTCTACCAGGGGTTGTCCGAGGGCCCGAACCGGCTGGTGAGCCCGCTGAGTGCGGTCGTGGCCGCGGCGGTTCCTGTCATCGTCGGTGTCGCTCTCGGAGACCGGCCCGGCGCGATCGCGATCGTGGGGATCTGTGTGGTCCCGATCGCTGTCTGGCTCGTCGCTGGCGGTGACATCGCCTTGGCCGGCGCATCCACGCGTCCGCTCGCGCTCGGTGTCGGGGCCGGTTTGGGGTTCGGCACGTTCTTCGTGCTTCTCGCCCAGACCCCCGACGACGCCGGAGCGGTGCCGCTCCTGATGGCGCGTGCCACCTCGGTAGCGGTGTTGATCGCCGCGTCCGTCGCCACTCGACCGGCAATGCCTGCCCCGTCAACGGCCGGCGTCGCCGTCGCAGCCGGCGCACTCGACATGATCGCCAACGGCCTCTTCCTCTGGTCCACTCTTGACGGCGACCTCGCCATCGTCGGAGCGCTCGTCAGCCTCTTCCCCGCGACCACGGTGCTCCTCGCCGTTGCCGTCCTGGGCGAACGCCTCGATCGCAAACAGACGGTTGGCCTCGCACTCGCCGTCACCGCTGCGGCACTCCTCAGCTGAACTGCGCAACGCCCCCTTACGTAGCACTCGACACTCCCGCCTTCCGAAACCGCAACGCACATCCCATCCTCAATCAAGCGCGGATGCGAGCGGTGACCCGCTCCAGATCGTGCGAGCCGAGCTCTGTGTGAACACGGCGTCAGGTGGCTTGGTTCAGCTAGCTGGAGACCGGTGCATCCATCGACTCGGATCGTCCAACGATGTGTACCCGAACTTGGCGTAGAGACTGTGGGCGTCAGCGGTTGCCAAGAACTGCCGCTTGATGTGGGCGACATCGGGATGCTCCACGATCGCTCCGACCAACGCTGAGCCGAGGCCTGTCCCCTGATGGTCGGGCACAACGAACACGTCGCAGAGCCATGCCCACGTCGCGAGATCGGTCACCATTCGGGCGAATGCGACCTGAGCTCCGTCGCTGTCGTATGCACCGATCACCAGATGGCTGTGGTCGATGGCCCGATCACTCGTCGCTCGTGGTCGGCCCTTCGCCCAGTACGCGTCTTGCGAAAGGTAGCGGTGGATGAGTTCGCGATCGAGCCTGTCGCTGTCGGTGCTGATGACGTAGCGCCCGTGTGTTCGTTCGAGAAGTAAGGCTGGCATCCACACATATTGCCAAGCTGACGAGACAGACCAACCTGTCCGATAGCGGCACCTACGCGCTCGGTCCGGTGCGCGAGAACGCGCGTCGGCTGCAGGGGTCGGCAATGTCGGCCGAGCGTCGCTCATCGTGCCGGATCCTGAGCGGGCGGGAATCGTCCTCGCTGGCTCGGACGCGCGCTGCTCTGGGGCAGCGATGTAGCGACTCATGTCGCCCACCGGGTGGTGTCAGCTTGTGGCGAGAGGCCGCACGGTCGACAATGTCGACCATGACCACAGTTGTGACCATCACCGGTACAGGTTGTCCCATTCCTCAACCAGACCGAGCGGGGCCGGGCGTGCTGGTCACCTATGGCGACGTTCATATGCAGTTCGATGCCGGCCGCTCGACAGTGATGCGGTTGATGGGAGCGAACTCAAGCCCTGGCCAGCTTTCAGCGGTGTTCTTGACGCACCACCATTCCGACCACACCACCGGGTTGCAAGACGTTGTGCTGACCCGCTGGACAATGAATCGCGGCGACCAGCTTGACCCACTTCCAATCGTCGCCCCGGAAGGGCCTTCGGTGCGCTTTGCAGAACGTCTCCTCGACATCTGGGATGACGATCTGGAGGTTCGTCAAAGCCACACAGGCCGAACGGACAGCCCCCGCATCGACGTGATCTCATTCCCGAATCCGGATGGTTTGAACGAGGTCTGGCGACACGGTGACGTCGTGGTAAAGGCCGGACAGGTTCGCCACGAACCGGTGCAAGGAGCGGTCGGCTATCGAATCGAGACGCCCGATGGAATCGTTGCCATCACCGGCGACACGCTGGTCTGCGACGAGGTTGCCGAATTGGCCGACGGCGCAGATGTTGTGGTCTACGAGGCGTTGAGATTCAGCATGATTGACGATGACGCGCCGAACGCATTCATCAAGGACTACCACGCCGACACAGCAGCCATCGGCAAGCAAGCAGCAGCGCTCGAAACGCCGACACTGATCCTGACCCATCTGATTCCGCCGCCGAGAAACGACGCCGAGGAACAGGCTTTCGCCGATGACGTCCGATTCGGCGGCTACGACGGCAACCTGATCGTGGCCAGGGATCTGACCACGGTGACACTCGGATAGAACCGATGCAGCCACCGTCACGAAGGAACCCCGACGCAGTCCTCGTGAGCGGCGGCTGACATCGCCAAACACGCCCCGACCGAGGCGACTCTGCTGCCGGTCCGGTTCGGGGCGCCCATCTGCGTCGACCACACCCGACCCGCTCAATAACGCTTGCCGGCAAAGAGCCACAACCCGCCCGCGATCGGCACATCTTCCTTACTCGGAGGCGCTCAGAACGCTCGCTGTGGTTCGCCGCCAGCCGCGGGCGTTGGATCTGTCGCTCTAATGTTCGTTCATGGGTTCCACCGATGCACACGGTCTCGGCTACCAGGACGTTGATGGTGATCCACACACCGCGGTTCTGGTCGCCAATATGGACGCGACAGCAGAGTGGAGAGCAACGCAGCGATTGCGGGCGTGGGAACGACAACAGCTTGGCCTCGTCGATGGCGAACGAGTTCTTGACGTCGGCTGCGGGCGTGGCGAGGCAGCGATCTCCCTCGGAGCAGACTTGGGTACCACCGGAGAATTGGTCGGGGTCGATGCGAGCGCCGCCATGTTGGAAGTCGCTCGTCAACGAAGCCGCGAGGTGCCGTGTGCCGTTCGGTTCTCGGTCGGCGACGCACGTTCGCTCGCCGAGGCCGACCAGTCCTTCGACGTTGTCCGCTCCGAGCGCACGCTGCAGTGGTTACCCGAACCTGGGAGCGTCGTTGCGGAGTTCGTCCGTGTGTTGCGTTCCGGAGGTCGTCTGTCGCTCATTGACACGGACTGGTCGACACTGCATCTCGATGTCGGCGACCCGCAAATCACGAGCATGGTCAGCGACGGGCTGCGCGTCGAGCGAAACCGTCCGTCCAACGTCGGGCGTCGACTCGCCGAACTCGCTACCGCTGCGGGCTGTGATGTGACGATGGAAACGACGGACACTCAGATCTGGACTCGCTGGAACCCTGATGAGTCACCGGCACCCGACGGGTGCTTCTCGATGGCGAGTCTCGCCGAAGACCTCCTAGAGAAGGGCCAACTCGAATCCGGCGCCGTGTCCCAATTTGTCGGCGAGATTCACGAAGCGGCGCGGCGCCAGCGCTTCAAGATGTCGCTGACGATGCACGCCGTCATCGCAGTGCGTCCTTGAGCCGTCTGCCCACGCATATCGAC
>JAJCXU010000337.1 GCA_029263275.1 Ilumatobacter sp. | reverse complement strand
CGCCGCGCATGTCGAGCTCATCGGTGTCGCCCGCAGCGACGTCGACGAGGGCGTTGGCGACCAGCACCATCGCCTCGAGTGTGAGGAGTTGTTCGGTGTCGTTGCCCGATGTCACGTACACGTGCATCAACTTACTGGATTTGTCGGGCGTAAGGACTATAGAGTTATTCACTCCTTACACTCGACAACCCTCACCGGGAGGTGTTCCGTGAATCTCGTTCTCAATCTCATCGTCGTCGCTGCCAGCGTCTTGGGCTCGGGCATGGCCCTCCCGCAGGCGGTGCGGCTGGCCAAGACCCGCAACGTCGAAGGCGTGTCGGCCGTGTGGATCGGAGTCAGCATGGCGATCAACGTGTGGTGGAGCCTGTACGCCGTCGCCGCGTCGGTGTGGGCATTGCTTCCGGTCGCGACCGTCTCGCTCAGCCTGTACGTCGGGATGGCGATCATCTATCTGCGCTCGGTCGGCCGTTCGTCGCTGTCTGGATTTGGCTTCGGCGTCTTTGTGCTCGGGATGCTCCCGCTACCGGCGCTCCTCCTCGGCGGATGGGAAGTCGCCGGACTCGCCATTGGCCTTGCGTACGGCATCCAACTCGCTCCCGCGGTCATCGCGGCCTTCCGCACGCGTGAGCTCGACGGTGTTTCACCGGGTACCTGGCTGCTCTCTTTTAGCGAGGCTCTGCTCTGGTTGGTGTACGGCGCGATGATCGCCGACCTGGCACTTTTGGCCGGTGGAACGACCGGAATCGCGATGTCGGGCGCGATCCTGTTGCGGCTTGCCGCGGTGGGTTCAGTGCCTGACCTCATTAGGGTGGCGGTTGTTACACGGGTCAAAGTGGCCCGGAATTGAATAAGGAGCCGCAATGGCAACCACAGGTACGGTCAAGTTCTTCAACGACGAGAAGGGCTTCGGCTTCATCTCACGTGACGATGGCGACGACGTCTTCGTTCACTACTCAAACATCTCCGGCACGGGTCGCCGGTCGCTCAACGACGGGGACACCGTCGAGTTCGACATCGCTCCCGGTCGCAAAGGCCCCGAGGCCGTCGACGTCAAAGTCGTCTGAGGCGGCGATCTGATTGGCCTCTAGCCCACAGTCGTACCAGAAGCGACAACGCGAACTCCGAAAGAAAGAACGGAAGGCTGAAAAGCAGGCCATTCGTCACGGAAAGAGCGCTGCGAAGAAGGAAGACGACGGCTCGGATGCTCCGGACGAAGATGCGTTGCTCGAAGAGTTTCGCATTCTGAACGAGCGTTTCGCCGAGGGTGAGGTCAGCCAGGACGACTTCGAATACCGCAAGGCAGAGATTTTTCACGCCATGGGTTTGGGCGACGCGCCTGAACCCCGCGAAGGCGATGAAGAAGCTGCAGAAGAAGCGGCCGAGTCGGTCGACTGATTCTCCTCGTCTGAATTCTGCGACGACCCCCGTGCTTCGGCGCGGGGGTCGTCGTCGTTTTCAACCAGCGTCAGCCATGGGTTGAGTCACAGATGTACCCGGCCCCGCTGTGACTGCCGTTGGCTGGGGGTCAGATCGCGGGTTGCAGGTCGAGCGAGAAATGCGTGAGCAGTTCGGGTCCGTCGGCGGTGACCAGTACCTGATTCTCAAGCTTGACGCCTTCGGCCCAACGGTCGCCCCCCGGTGCTGAGCGCGGCCCGACGTAGGACTCGACGGTGAGCACCATCCCGGGCTGCAATTCGCCGTCGAAGCCCCATTCGTCCCAGATCTCGGGGAAGTAGATCTCGGGATACTCGTCGCACTGGCCGACTCCGTGAAACAGGCACGAGTAGTGGCGGTACCGCTCGAGGTCGGGGAACCACGACTCGAAGGTGAGCTCGCGGAATGATCGGCCGGGCGTCAGCAACTCCATGTTCTGCTCGATCTGACGGCGAGCGAGATCGTAGGTGTGCTGCTGCTCGACCGTCGGAGCACCACCTTCGCCGCGACCCTCGCCCGCGATCCACGTTCGGCTGACGTCGACCATCATCCCGTAGGCACCCACGAGGTCGGTGTCGTAGGCGACGATGTCGCCGGCTGGTATCACCCGGCTCGACGCCTCCTGCATCCACGGATTGGTCCGCGGCCCCGACGCGATGATCTGCGTCTCGATCCACTCACCGCCGCGCGCGATGTTGCCCGCGTGCAACATGGCCCACAGTTCGCGCTCGGTCATGCCCGGCTGCATCGCGGCGTGCATCTCGGCCATGGTGGTCTCGCAGGCGTGAACGGCGCATCGCATCGCGAGGATCTCGTCAGGGCCTTTGATGCTCCGCGCGAGCTCCATCACTTCTTGCCCGAAGCCGAGCTCGAGGCCGGCGTCTTCCAGCGCCCGGTAGCCGACGTGGTGGCACTGATCGATCGCGATCCTCGCGCCGGCCCCGCAGTGCTGTGCGACGACCGAGGCCATCTCGTCGGCCCACCTCGCCGCCTGTTCCGCGTGCCGAGGGCCGGCGAGGAAGTAGGTCGAGCCGATGGCCGGGCGAACCTCGTTGACCACGTCCGAGTGCGCGGCGAGGTACTCACAGCCGTAGTAGTCCCACAGGATCACGTAGCCGTCTGCACTCACGAACGCGTAGCGGGCGCCGTTGTGCATCACCCAGAGCTGCATGTTCGTGCTGTCGGTGGCATAGCGGATGTTCATCGGGTCCATCACGATGATGCCGTCGTAGCCCTGCGTCGCGAGCTGTGCGGTGACGCGGTCG
>JAJCXU010000336.1 GCA_029263275.1 Ilumatobacter sp. | reverse complement strand
ATAGGAGTACCCGAGCATCAATCCATCGAACAAGCCGCAATCGAACAACTTCTCGAACAGCAGGTCGACGGGATCGTCTACGGAGCGATGTATCACCGCAATCTGACCCCTCCCCCATTACTGAGGGATGCTCGACGGGCGGTGCTCCTCGATTGCTCAGCAACTACCTCCGATACTGCCTCGGTAGTTCCCGACGAGTTCAACGGCGCATACACAGCAACGAAACACCTACTCGATCACGGGCACACTCAGATCGCTCACATATCGATCGACACTCCCGGAGTCGCAACGACGGCACGCCGAGATGGATATCAGCAGGCGTTGATCGACCACCAACTCACTCCCGATCAACGTCTCTTGATCGCCACGGGAGCTGACGCAGAGGGGGGCAGGCGAGCGATGCGACATCTGCTGCAGCTAGCTCTTCCCCCGACCGCCGTTTTCTGCTTCAATGACCAGGTCGCGATGGGCGTCTATCAGCAAGCAGCCGTCGCGGGCGTCCGAATTCCAGACCAGCTGTCCGTCGTCGGTTTCGACGACCAACAACTGATCTCCAGTGAGCTCGTCCCCAGTCTGACCACGATGCGACTTCCCCACTACGAGATGGGTCGATGGGCGATCGATTTTCTGCTTGGCTCCCAGCTCGAACCGGTTCAGCAAGTGCTGAAGTGCCCGCTGATCACACGTCACTCGGTCGCATCACCAGCAGGCAAGAGTGTCGGACTCCCATGAGTGCATCGCCCGAATCTTTCGTAGCGGGGTCTGGTGGTCGTACGAAAATGCCCTCCGACCTGGGATGATTGGTGTTGCTGACATCAATCACGATCCCGAGGTTGGCAGTCTGATTCGCCCAGCGCTCGGCAATGTAGAGTTCGCGCTCGAAGTCAAGCGCCGCAATACCGGTCGCAGCGAGCGACGGCGGCTTGCGACGGAGATGCTCAACCGAGTGCTCCTATTCGGATCTGGGCGTCGGCGCCGCACCCAACAAGCACCGCCGCGCCCAAACCAGCGATCACGAACGCTCTGTCCATCGTTCGGTCACCATGTCCCGTCGGTCCGAACGATACTTCTGGCTGAACGGGTCCGGGATGCGCCAGAAGATGGGTTGCCTGGCCGGTCGTCCGGTCGCAGATATCCGGGTCGTCGCGGACGCCGGGCGTGAGTACGCATCCGTGTCGCCCGCACATATCGGGCGTGCAGAATCACGTGTTCCACCGTCAAGCTCGCGCCACAGAGCGGCCCCAGCGTGACGCCGCATAGTCCCGGCTGTTGGTTTGGCTATGAAGCGTTGACGGATCGCCCGTAGCGCTGGCGGGCTGCTTCGCCCGAGGTTCCGACCATCGCTCCGATCGCTGCCCACGAGTGCCCGTTGTGCCGGGCGTGGACGACGGTGTCACCGAGCGTGCGTTCTGCGTTGGCGCGGTCGAGGAAGGCCTCTCGGACGAGTCGCAACTCGGTGGCGTCGTGAACGTCGTCGGGTTCGTGGGATTCGAATCGAGCGGCGAGTTCGTCGGCGTGATCGAGAATCTCTTGTGCGGTGCGGGGCATGGTGATCACCTCAGGTACTTCGGTCGGGCGGGCATGGCGTGAACGATGATCGGGCCGTCGCTGGTGTCGACGACGCCGATCTCGAGCAAGTTGGCGGCGGGGTCCGCGCCGATGAACATCGTGAATCCTTCGTCGAGTTCGTCCACGAGGATCGGATTGTTGAAGGCGTGAATCATGTCGTCGTCGCGGATGCTGTGTTTGCGTGCGCTGGGGGCGATGAGCGGCGCATCCACCTCCACAAGTTAGCTTGCATCGCCAGGAATCGCAAGTTGACTTGCAAACGCGCTCGATATCGGCACACGTAATCCCGCCCGACCGTTGTGAGACCGCGCCACAGATCGGCCCTAGTGCAGTGCTCCATAATCGCGACGCCGTGACGGTTTCGGCCCGCTCGGGAACCGGCATTTTGATCGGCGCAAGCTGTCCCATAACACTCACCGATCCTCCGCGATCTGCGTCACCGAAGTGCCGCTCGGGGACGCTCCGAACGTTGCCTGACACGGCAGTAGTCTCCGATGATGCGGGTGAACGACGATTCGGTGACGCATCTCGACGGTCGAACCGTCGAGGCGTGGACGGTCGATGATGCCGAGGCGATTCTGCGCACGCGCGGATGTCGAGCGACGCGGCCGCGTGTCGCCGTGCTGCGAGCCCTGCTGCGCCACGGCGGGCCGATCGACGCTGCGGCGCTGACAGCGCTTGCTCAAGCGGAAGCGGCCGGCATCCACGAGGCAACGGTGTATCGGACGATCGGCGTGCTCTCCGATCAAGGAATCGTCACCCACGTGCACGCTGGCCACGGCCCATCACTCGTCCGGCTCGGCGGCGACCACGGATTGATCGCCGTGTGCCGAGATTGTGGGGGTATCACCGCGGTCCCAACGGTGGCGGTCGATCGCTTCGTCGCCGAAGCTCACGACGCCATCGGGTTCACACTTGAGCCCGGCCACTTCGCGCTCGAAGGAGTATGTGGGGACTGCAGCGAGCGTGGACGATGACTCACCATCGTTTCAGCCAGATCGACGTGTTCGCGTCGGGATCGTTCACGGGCAACCCGCTCGCGGTGGTGCATGACGCCGATGACGTGTCGGCTCAAGTGATGCAGATGGTGACGCGTTGGACGAACCTGTCCGAGGCAGCGTTCCTGCTCGCCCCGAGCGTGCCGACGGCCGACTACCGAGTGCGGATCTTTGAACCGAAGACCGAGTTGCCGTTCGCGGGCCATCCGACGCTCGGCGCCTGTGCTGCATGGCTCGCCGCCGGTGGTATACCGAAGCGTGATGGCGTGATCGTCCAAGAATGTGGAGCTGGGTTGATCACCATCCGTCGATCGGCATCGGGACATCTCGCATTCGCTGCACCGCCAATGGTTCGACATGAGCCCGTCGATCCACCTGACCTCGGCCGGGCGCTCGGCCTGCTCAGCATCGATCCGGCCGATGTCGTCGACAGCAGCTGGATCGACAACGGGCCGGGGTGGATGGGGCTGCTGCTGCGGTCAGCCCAGCACGTCCTGGACCTTCCTACGCCGACTGGATCGGCGAAGCACTTCGATGTCGGCGTCGTGGGGCTGCACCCCGCTGCACACGACACCGCGCTCGAGGTGCGTGCGTTCTTCAACGACTCGAATGGATCGATCCGTGAAGACCCGGTGACCGGCAGTCTCAACGCATCGATTGGTCAGTGGCTGCTGCAGAACGGAGTGATCACCGCTCCGTACATCGCCTCACAAACCACCGGAACCGTCGCTGTCGAGGAATCCGCCGGCGAGATCTGGGTCGGGGGAGCGGTTGATGTTCGGGTAACCGGAACGATCGAGATCTGATCGTCGATCAGACCGAACGCAGGTCGCTCATCACCTTGGCCCAGCGGTCGGGGTCGCTGGCGTACGGGGCGTAGAAGCTGAGGCGTTGAATGACGTCGCCGTATCGAGCGCCGAGTTCTCCTGCGATCGTTTCGGGTTCGCCGACGACGGCGAACGTGTTGAGAATCTCATCGTCGATGAGCGTGCCCATCTTGTCCCACTCGCCTTGCTTGGACAGCGTGTTGAGCTCGTCTTGCAGCCCACCCCAGCCATGCATGTCGAGAACCGGGCGATAGGCCGGTGTCGAGCCGTAAAACGCGATCTGCTTGCGGGTCGCGATGGCTGCCTTCTCGATCTCTTCGTCGTTGTTGCCGGTGACGACGAACGATGGGCCGACGATCTCAAAGCCCTCCATGGTCTTTCCGGCCTTCTCGCGTCCGCGAGCCAGCGCTGGAATGGTCACCTCGCGTAGGTACTTCTCGGTCGTGAACCCGTGGCAGATGAACCCGTCGAACGCCTCGCCGGCGACCTCGGTCATCAGCGGGCCGACGCCGGCCAGGAACATCTTCGGTGGACCGAAACCCTCGAGTTCGGATGCGGCTGGTGAGAACATCGGGGTCATCAGCGTGTGCTTGTAGAACTCGCCCCGGAACTCGAGCTTCTCGCCGGTGAGCCACGTGTTCCAGATCGCTCGCATCGCCAGCGCGAACTCGCGCATGCGCGCTGCCGGCTTGCTCCACTCCATCGAAAAGCGCTTCTCGATGTGCGGCTTGATCTGGCTGCCGAGACCGAGGACGAATCGACCCTTCGAGTACGCCTGGAGATCCCACGCCGTATTCGCCACGGTCATCGGCGAGCGGGAGAACGCCACTGCGATCGAGGTGCCGATCTCGAGGTTCTCGGTGTGCTCGGCGGCGAGGAGCAATGGGAGGAACGGGTCGTGCGCCATCTCGGCAACCCAGGCGCCCGAGTACCCGGAGGCTTCGACATCCTGTGCTTGTGCTGGGATGTCGTTGAGAATGCTGCCGATGTTGCCGTCGATCTTCATGCCCCGAAGGTAGTTCCAGGGGCGGCGCCACCCAGATTCGGACCGACGGATTGGTTAGGAGTCGGGGTGGTCGCGCAGGAACTCTTGGATTTCGGCCGCGATTTCGTCACCGGACTTCAGCCGCATTTCGGCTGCGGCGTCTGCAGCGTCAGCATCGTCTTCGATGGCGGCGTCGTGCAGCGTCTCGAGTTGCTTGACCATCAGCTGGTGGTCGACGTTGTCTTCGACCATCTGATCGATCCGCTCACGCTGGATGCCGACTTCGTTGCGGAGCGATGAGCCGGTGATGCGCACGCCGGTCACCTCGGCGAGCCCGTCGAGCAGTGCCACCGACGACGCTGGATAGGTCATCGACGACACGTAGTGCGGGACTTGCGCCCAGATCCCGAGCGCCGGGATCTTGCGATCGTGCATCGTGTGTTCGAGCGCGGCAGCCATGCCGGCAGGAACATCGACCGAGCTGCGGGCGAAATCGACATTGGTCAAGACGTCGATCGAAGGCGAGGAACATGAAAGCCGTGGCGTCCGGGTGTGTGGCGCTGCGAACGGATATGCCCCGAATCCGATCATGTGGGTCACACCCAGCTCGACGGCGATGTCGCCGACGGCCTTCGAGAAACGTCGCCAGTTCATGTCGGGCTCAGGGCCCATCAAGACGAGCACGTCGCGACCGGTGGGTGACCGACCGGCGAGCAGCTCGATGTGATTCCAACGCAGATTGGTGTTGACGCCGTCGCGCAGCTCCATCGTGGGACGGCGGGCCCGGTAGTCGATGAACGTGTCATCGTCGAAGCGCACCATCGGAGCGGTTTCGCATTCGTCGGCCAGCACCTGGATTGCTGCGGCTGCGGCGCCGGCGGCATCGATCCAGCCGGTCATCATCACGATGAGCACTGGTTCGTGCAGCATCGGCTCAGTGGTGAGCCATTCGATGTCGCTGTTGGCGCTGGTGCCTGATGGATCGGGCTGGTCGCTCATGTGAACTGCTCCAGATATTCCTCGGCCTTGGCGGCTGCAGCATCGACCTGCAGTTTGAAGGGTTCGAGATCGGCTGGGTCTTGGTCGCCGAGAGCTCCGCCGAGGTAGCGGCCATAAACGCCTTCGAGAATGCAGGCGAGCTTCCAATACGCGAATGCCACGTAGAAGTCGAGCCGGGAGACGTCACGCCCCGACACTTCGGCGTAGCGCGCGACCAGGTCGGCGCGGTTCCAGAAGCCGTCGGCAGTGGTGGCGGTGCCGTCCCAGGCGCTCGCGCCGTCGTCGGGACCAGTCCAATAGACCTGGAGGAGTCCGAGGTCGGCGAGCGGGTCGCCGAGGGTACAGATCTCCCAGTCGAGCACGGCGACGATGTTCCCGTCGTCGTCGACCATGCAGTTGTCGAGGCGGTAGTCGCCGTGGACGATCGTGGCGGGCCCCTGCTCGGGGATGTGTGCCGCGAGTGCTGCATGCACACGGTCGACCGCTGCGAGCTCGCGGGTCTTGCCCTGATTCCATTGGCCATACCACCGCTTCAGCTGCCGTGCGATGTAGCCCTCGTGGCGTCCGAGTTCAGCGAGCCCGCTGGCGTCGAGGTCGACGGCGTGGATCGTGGCCATCGTGTCGACGAGCGACCGACTCGCCTGGCCGCGCGCCTCGATGGTGAGCGTGGCTGTCGCTTCGTCAAGGTCGCGAACGACGTGTCCGTCGACGTAACGCATCACGTAGAACGGTGCCCCGTTGACCTCGAGATCGTCGCAGTATCCGAGCGCCGGGGCGACGGGCACTGCTGAGGTTTGGAGACCGGAGATGATTCGATGCTCACGACCCATGTCGTGTGCGCTCGCCAGAACGTGGCCGAGCGGCGGGCGTCTGAGTACGAAGTGGTTTCCGGCCGCGTCGTGGACGCCGAACGTGAGGTTGGAGTGGCCGCCGGCAATGAGGTCGAACGTGTACGGGCCCTGGGCTCCGTCGATGTGCGCGTCGAGCCAGGCGGTGACGTTGGTGACGTCGATGCCGGCGTGGTCGCTCATTGCAGCCGAGGGTACCGACCGAGTCGCCGCGATGGAGACCTCGATGGGCAGCGGCCCTCATGGTCAGCGCATGGGCGCCCCGAAGTCAGGTCGGTAGCCTGGCCGCATGGCAGCCATCGACGTCACCGACGCAACGTTCGAGTCCGAAGTCATCGAGAAGTCGAAGGACGTCACCGTCGTGGTCGACCTCTGGGCGCCGTGGTGCGGCCCGTGCAAGACGCTGGGCCCGATCATCGAGAACGTCATCGATGCCACGAACGGCAACGTCGTGCTCGCCAAGGTGAACATCGACGAGAACCCGGCAATCGGGCAGGCATTCAAGGTCCAGTCGATTCCGGCGGTGTACGCACTGCAGGACGGCGCTGTCGTCAACGGGTTCATGGGCGCACAGCCCGAGCACGAGGTGCAGGCGTTCGTCGACTCGCTCGGCCCGTCCGAGCAGGAACAGGCACTTGATGAGTTGATCGCTGCGGGTGATGAAGGCAGCTTGCGCCTCGCCCTCCAGATGGAACCAGCCAATGAGGATGCAATCGGTGCGCTCGGCGAACTGCTTGTGGCCGACGGGCGTGCCGAGGAAGCACTGGTGTTGATCGAGCGCATCCCCGAGAACGACCGGACGCGCAAGATTGCTGCATCCGCACGCGTTGGCGAAGTGCCCATCGACGACGACTACGACGAGCAGCTCACTGGACTGCTCGATCGCGTGAAGGGCGACGACGAGGCGCGGCAACAGTTCGTCGACATCCTCGAGCTGATGGGTCCGGACGATCCTCGAACCGCGGACTACCGGCGCCAGCTCACGATGCGTCTGTACTGAGTGACCACGCCGCCGCCCGTGGACATCAACGATCGGTCAACAGTCGCGGGCGGCGACCAGGAGTATCTGCGTGACGTCCAGTACGGAGACGGCGCGAAGCTCGATGTCCGCACTGCGTTGCACCAGCGGTTCTCAACCGCAACCGCAGCGTTCCCGGATTTTGCAGCCGACCTGCTCGATTGGCCCGAGGCGCCTGACGTGCTCGAATGCGGCACGGGAACGGGACGCTTCTGGGACAACGCGCGTGCACCGAAGTCATCGAAGCTCACGCTGACCGACCTGTCGCCCGGGATGGTCGATGCAGCGGTCGAGCGGGCGGGCTCGCATGGCTTCGACAGCGTCGCCGGACGGGCTTGCGATGTGCAGGAGTTGCCGTTCGCTGATTCGTCGTTCGACGTGGTCGTCGCCAACCACATGCTCTACCACGTCCCCGATCCGGACCGTGGAGTTGCCGAATTGGCTCGCGTGCTGCGCCCTGACGGAGTGCTGCTCGCGGCAACGAACGGATACGGGCACATGGACGTGATCAAGGAGTTGGTCGCCGAAGTCTTCGACGATCACGGCGACAAGCTCTACGAAGTGTTCGGCATGGACACCGGCGAACAGCGGTTGCGTCGTTCGTTCGCGTCGATCGCGTGGCACGCCTACGACAACGATCTCGTCATCGACGACCCGGCCGCGGTCACCGCGTACGGCCTCTCATTTCCGCCCGGAGAATTCGCCACGGAAGCCGAAGCTGCCGCCTTCGACACCGCGGTGAACAAGCGCTTTGTCGACGGCCAGCTCCGCATCAGAACAAGAACCGGCGCCTTCGTCTGCCGCAACCCCCGGCGGTAGATGCGACAAGGCGACGATGTCGCCACCAACCGATAGGTTGAAAACACCGACTCCTCCCCATCGAAGCGCAGCGCGAACGGGTTTCCGGCGTGTTGCACCTGGGTCGAGGAGGTCAATCGTGGAGCAAGTTCCTGAAGACGTGGTGGCACGTCCCGCCCCACCCCAGCCCGTCGTGGATCGCATCCGTGCGTGGCTTGGGTGGTTTGGCATCGCGCGTCTGGTGGTGTCAGCGGTTTCGATGGCCGTTGTCTGTGTCGGAGCGTTCTGGCTTGTTCGGGCGCCTTCGCCGCCGGCCGAAGCAGTGTTGCCGCGCGTGTCATCAGCGAGTGTCCCTGCGTCCACACTTGTCGCCCCGGCTCCTGCCGAGGGTGCGGTCGTTGACGCAGCCGCAGTGGGCGAGGTGTTGGTCCACGTTGCCGGCGAGGTGGCTCGTCCCGGCGTCTACCGCTTGCCCGAAGGCGAACGCGTCGACGATGCAGTGCGTGCGGCGGGTGGGCCAACTGCCGACGCAGATCTCGACGCACTGAACCTGGCCGCGGTGGT
>JAJCXU010000335.1 GCA_029263275.1 Ilumatobacter sp. | reverse complement strand
CGATCGCGCTTCGAACGCGCACGGACGGCGAGCGGAACCGACGTGTGGCCTGATCTGGCCCGACTGAGAAAGCGCCACCTGCGCCGATCGAGACGATCAGAGTTCCGACGTCGGAGTTGGCATGCACCGCTTGGGCAGCTCGGAGCACGTCGACTTCGTCGGCCAGGTCCCGACCGGCGAGCGAGCTCAGCTCCCGGGCACTCGGCTTCACCATCGCCGCTCCGCTCCGGAGCGCATCGTGCAGGGCTTCGCCGGACGTGTCGATGATGACCGGCGTCGGGGCCACGGCGTCCACGATTCGTCTGAACGCCGATGGACCAATGCCTGGTGGAACCTGCCCTGACACGACGACACAGCTGGCGGTCTGTGCCGCGTGGGCGGTCGCCTCGATTGCAGTGTCGAGTTCGGTCTCGGAGAGTTCAGGAGCGGCCAAGACAAAGCGGTACTGGTCACCCGTCGCCTGCTCTGCGACGGAGAAACTCTGACGGCTGTTGGAGGCCACAGCGATGGGAGAGGTCACGACGCCTTCATCGCTCAGGAGCTCACCGATTCGAGCACCGGTCGGCCCGCCAAGCGGGAGCACCGCAATGGCATCGACGCCGAGGCGCGTCGCGACTCGGGCCACATTGACGCCGCCCCCGCCAGGTTGCTCCGTCGTGCGTTCGCAGCGGAGTTTGTGCGTCGGCGCGACCGTGTCGGTCGCCGTGGACACGTCGAGCGCAGGGCTGAGCGTGAGGGTGACGATTCGTCCGCTCACTCGTGGTTGGGTCGACGCAGGAGTGCAGCGACACCGTCGCTGAGATGAGGCGCCGCTGTGGCAACAACCGTTGCGCCCGTCGACGCGGCGGTCATGATGACCTCAGCGACCTGGTCCGAACCGCTGGGTTGGCTGGTGTCGACGACGAGGGTCTTGACCCGCCCGGTCGTCGCAGCGTCGAGCGTGCGCTGTGCGCCCTCGACGGCTCGGTCGTTTTGGCCGAGTTCTTCAGCGAGCCAGCCGAGGTCTGCGTTGTTGGCGGCCTGCTGCAAGGCGGACGCGGTCGCTATTGCTGCGGCGAGCAGCCGAAGTCCGGTGTCTGGCTCGTGCCGGCCGCCAGCGCGGACTGTTTGCACGGACAGGTTGCCGCGTCCCGTGACGTGGGACCGAACGAGGTCCACGGCGTGTTGGTCGCCAGTCAGCAGCACCTGTGTGGCACGTCGCTCATGAGCCAGAGCGACGAGCAGGTCTGCCACCTCGCGGGCGTTGCGGTTCCACACGAGCTCGCTGTGTCGTTGATTCCTGCCTTGATCGTGGCCGTCACCCGCTGACTTGTGGATTCGATCGGTCTCCCCATCGACCAAGGCGTCAGTGCTCAGTTCAGCGTGGTCGATGGCGAAGAGATCGGCACCGATGCGGTCGACGGCAGCAGCGACGACGCGTGGACGCCGGCCGACCTCGGCGAGCGCCGGGATCAGCGAGGGCAGGGCACCGACATTCATGAACTTGGGGGTGGGGGCGGTGAGCCAGCAGTAGGCGGCGTCGGAGTCGTCGGCCGTGATCAATACGTCGTACCCGCATGGTGCGAGTTCGGCGACGGCACGATCGAGATGAGTCAGCGAAGCCTCCGTTGCGCCGAGATGGCCGAGGTCGGCACGGGTTGCGCTCCACCGCTTCGCCAGGTCGTCGCCGACGCGCCCAGGCGTCGGGATCGGCATCACGGTCGTCGCGTGTGGCCCGCTGCGTTGGTAGCGCTGGAGCACGGCACCGGAGTCGGTGAGCCTGACGAGTCCGTCTTGGTTCTCGATCTCGGGAGCCGCGTGTGCGGGTCGCCAGGTTTCAGTACCGGTGGCCGGAGCATCAGATGTCATGACACCATCGTCTGGCCGTCGCGCCTCGATGCGAAGGGCACTACGTCACGATTGCTCTGGAATGACGCGGCACGAGACGCCGGCGGGGAGGCAGGTGGCGGGCGGCGCGATGACCTTCGGCCCTGTTCGCCGGCGCCTCGAACTGTCAACGTGAAGCTGAGGATTCGACGTCTCGTTCGGCGACTGCGCTTCCGGGAGTCGCCCGGAATCGACACACGAGCGAGCCCGGTCGAGACGCCACCTCGCGAAGTGCCGCATTGTCGACAGGAGGGTGACGTGAAGGAACTCGGGACATCGGAGTGTTGGAGCCGATTGCGGGCCTCCGACGTTGGTCGCATTGCGGTCTACACCGAAGCGGACGGCGTCGACATCTTCCCCGTCAACCATGTCGTTGATGGTGGCACGATCGTCTTTCGTACCGCAGACGGCACGAAGTTGGCGAGTATCGATGACGGGCACGCGGCAGCGTTCGAAGTCGACGGCACGGACAATGACCATCACGCCTGGAGTGTCGTGGTCAAGGGCACCGCGCACCACATCACCCGGCGCGAGGAGTTGTTCGACATCTTCGATCTCGATGTTCGGCCGTGGCACGACGGCGACAAGCCGAGCTTCGTCAGGGTCACCCCTGTCGCGGTGTCCGGCCGACGCTTCGCCGTCTCGACGACCCGTCGCAGCGAGGGTGACGATCCCGACGGAGCTGTCTGATGCTGCGTCGACTGGTCGTTGGCATTGACGGCACCGACGCTTCGGCGCGGGCATTGGACTGGGCGGCGTCCACCGTCGGCCCTGAGGGCGCGCTGCATTGTGTCGTCGCGGCGTCGCCGATGATCGAGTTCGGTGTCGACGTGATCACCGGTGATCCGCTCGGCTACCTGGCCTTCCTCGAACGTCATCTCGCTGGAGACTGGACTCGGCGCGTCGTCGATCAGGTCGCAGAGTGCACGGTCGAACTGCGTGAGCAGCATGCGAGCCTGGCGTTGATCGAGGCCGCGATCGAGGTCGATGCCGATGCCATTGTCGTCGGGTCACACCACCATCGGGCGGGCGCGCCCGGAGTCATCGGCCGGGCAACTCGTGGATTGTTGCGGCGGCTTCCGACCGCGCTGATCGTCGTCCCTGAGGGTGCCGGATTGGGCATGTCTGGTGACGAACCCGTCGTTGTCGGTCTCGGACACGGGGAGGCGACGGAGGCGGCAATCTGGTGGGCGACACAGGTCGCCGATGATCGTGATCTCCCGGTTGGCCTCGTTCGAGTGACCGGTGACGCTCCGGTGTTTCAGGCGAACGGGCTGCTCGATGTCCTCGGGTACTACCTCAGTCCGAGCGATCGGGAGAAGTGGACAACACGTGATGTCGCGCGGCTCGCCGACGCCGTCCAAGAAAACTCCGATCACGTCTTGTCCATCGATGTCGAAGTTCGCGGCGGGCTGCCGGCGGTGCAACTGGTCGAGGCAACCCGAACGGCGGGCCTCCTCGTTGTCGGGCAGCACTGGTCCGCAATCAGTCGTGGGCACCGTGTCTCCCAACCGCTGCGTTACCTGCTCGGCCACACCAAGGGCGTCGTTGCCGTCGTGCCCGAAGCAGCGGTGCACGTGCCCTGACCGGTGCTGTCTGCGGGCTTAGATCTGGTCGACTGACGCCGCTGTTGCAGCGGCAAGAACATCCTTCGCGGACCATCCCAGCGCGTCGGCCGCAGCGACGACGTCGTCCCACTCCACACTTCGATTGATCGTCTGCCCGTCGAGGAATGCGCTCTTGATGCCGACTGACTCACCGCTGACGTCGACTGCGCGTTTCTCGCGGGGAAGCACGTACTTGCGCAGGTGCGTTTCTCGAAGACCGATGGTGGACGTTTCCGTGAAGATGACCCGGCGAACCTCAGCAGCGTCGACGTCAGAACACAGGGCACTGAGGGTGAATGCCGGGCGGCCCTTCTTCATCAGGATCGGCGTGACCCAGGCGTCGTGGGCACCGGCATCGAGGAGCTGATCGATGACGCGTGGCCACAGCCTCGGGTCGAGGTCATCGACGTTGGCGTCGTATTGGATCGCCGACTCGACGGAAGTCTCCACAGCCGTGAGGGTACTTGGAGCGCACCTCGAGCCCGAGCGGGAGTCGTTCGGCCCTTCACCCGTCTGGGCGCGGTGGGGACGATGGAATGGACGACGAATTCACACAGCCATGCGCACAGCCAGGCAGAAAGGGACGCAAGCAATGCAACCGTCGATGATCGAGATGAACACCATGGTGGAGGTTGCTGTGCGTGCGCCGTCCTCGCACAACACGCAGCCCTGGCTGTTCGCTGTGGCCCCGGGGAGGGTCGAGGTGTGGGCTGACCGCACCCGTGCGTTGCCGGTGAACGACCCGTTCGATCGGGAACTCACGATCAGTTGTGGTGCGGCGCTGTTCAACCTG
>JAJCXU010000334.1 GCA_029263275.1 Ilumatobacter sp. | reverse complement strand
CCGACGAAGACCGCAGCGAGCACGAGGAGCAGAAAGCCGTCGCCGGCGGTGCCGAACCAGTTGCTGAGCAGCATGGTTGACAGCATTCCCGCAAACGCTGCAGAGACACCCATGTACACGAACGCCGCCGTCTTGGTGTTGGCCACGTTGATGCCCATCTCGCGCGCGGCATCAGCGTTGTCGCCAACACAGTGGATGCGAACACCGAATCGGTGCCTCGAGTACAGCACGACGCCGAGACCGGCAGCCAGTGCACCCCAGATCATCTGCACCGGAATCGGCCCGAGCCGCCCGAGAAACAGTGAGTACCAGCCCGAGTCGCGTAGCTCGAGGAGGGGGATTCCCTTGCCGCCCGCAAGAACGAGGACGAGGCCGCGCAGGAGGAAGTTCATCCCGAGGGTCGCAACGAGCGACGACAACCCCAATCTGGAGACCATCGTTCCGTTGAGGAGGCCGATGGCCCCGCCAGCGAGGAGTCCTCCGAGCATCGCCAGGAGGAACGGCACGCCCGAGTCGATGCTCCTCGCGAAGACGAATGCACTCAACCCGAAGACCGCGCCGAACGACAGATCGATCTCGCCGCTCGTGACGAGGAACACGGCGGGAACCACCATGATCAGGAGGAACGGCATCGTGGTGAACACCGACGTGTAGATCCGTGACGACAAGAAGATGTCCGGTTCGAGGATGACGAACGTTGTCATCATGAGCAGGAAGAACACGGCCGCGTTGATCAGCCGAGCGTTCTTGCGAACCAACAGCGGGAATCGCGAATACGAGGCGTCGTCGTGGCGTTGCGCCTCGTCGGCGCCCTGAGGTTCGGTGGCGTGAAGTTGTTCAGACGTCGTCATGACTGCATCCGTCCTGCTCGTGAGAGTCCGTGCATCTCCTCGAGGAGCTGCTGGAGTTCGATGTGTTCTTTGTCGTATTCGGCAACGATCTCGCCGCGATCCATCACGACGAATCGATTGCTGATCTGGTGGGCGTGCGTGATGTTGTGCGTGATGAACACCGCGGATCGCCCCCGGTCACGAATCTGTTGGACGAACTCGAGCACCTCGTCGACTTCGCTGATGGCGAGCGCGTTGGTCGGCTCGTCGAGCAGGATGATGTCGGCGTCGAAGTAGAGCGCTCGGGCGATGGCAACGCCCTGGCGCTCGCCGCCCGAGAGTGCGCCGACCGAGGAGTCGGCGTCGAACTGTCTCGACGTGAACCCGATGTCGCGCATCACCTTGTTGGCGGCTTCACGTTCGGCGTTCCGATGGATGAAGCCGAACCGGTTGGTCTTCTCCCGGCCCATGAAGACGTTGGTGGCGATTGTCTGGCGCTCGGCTAACGCCTTGTTCTGGTAGACGGTTTCGATTCCGGCCAGCCGTGCAATGCGCGGTGACCATCGCCGTTGCGGTTCGCCGTGAATCAGGAGTTCACCTGAATCCGGTGCGTGGGCGCCAGCGATGACACGAACCAGCGTCGACTTCCCGGCACCGTTGTCGCCGAGCAGCGCGACGACCTCGCCCGGGTGAATCGACAGACTGACCTGGTTGAGAGCTTGTGTTCGCCCGAATGACTTGCTGATGTTCTTGAGTTCGACAGTTGGTGCCGTATCCATGACTCTCCTCTTCGATGGTGTTGGGGCAGCGCAGTCGCCGGGCGGGAAGGGGGGATTCCCGCCCGGCGAGAGGGGACTCAGCGCTTGCCGGCCTCGACCAGTGCAACGACGTCCGCGACGTTGTCAGCAGTAACGAATCCAGCACCGGTGTTCGTGTTCAGTGGGGACATGTCGTACTCGAGCTGCATGCACAAGCTCAGGATTGGCATGTATCCCTGCAGGTACGGCTGCTGATCGGCGGTGATCTGCACGAAGCCTCCGTCGATGGCGCCGAGCACCTGCTCGCTCAGGTCGAACCCGACCACTGCGATATCGCCGGGAGCCTTACCTGCTGCCTCGAGGTACTGCTCGGCGATGCCGAGCGTCTGTCCGCCGGGCAGCACGAGCACGACTGCGTCGGTGTTGCTTTCGAGTGCAGCGGTGACCTGCGGTGACAGCAGGAGCGGGTCGGCACCGGTCTCCGGGCCGGCCACGAGTCGCTCGACGTTGAGTCCAGCGTCTTCGAACGCCACGGCTGCCGCTTCCTCGCGGATCTCACGCCCAGGGGAGCCGAAGGCTCCGAAGACGATCGCTGTGCCGCTGCTGAGGTCGAAGTCGCGAATGGCCTTCAACGCAACGTCGCGACCCTGCGCCTCCTGGTCAGATCCGGAGAATCCGGCACCGGTTGCGGCGCGCAGAGTCGGTACGTCGACGTTCTGATAGTGCATCGTGATACCGGCGGCCTCGGCTTCCTCCGCGAGCGGGGTGAGTGCTTCGTCGCCAGCGTGGCCCATCATGGCGATGCCGTCAGGCTGCCGAGCGATCGAGTCGCGCAACTGCGAGAGCATCTTCTCTGGGTCCCAGCCGGAGAAGATGTACTCGACCTGGGCGCCGAGGTCGGCCTCGGCTGCTTCGGCTCCGTTGAGGACGACGGACGAGAATGTGTCGCCACCGTCACCGCCGACGAAGAACACGATGTCTTGCTCCGTGCACCATGCGTCGCTCTGGGTCAGCTGGACGGACTCCTCGGTGGATACCGTCGAGTTCTCGGTCGGTTCGGAATTGTCCGTCGCGCCGGTGTCTTCGGTTGCCGCCGTGCCCGTTGAGCTAGTGTCGTCACTGCTGCACGCAGCGAGTACGAGCGTCGTGGCAGTCAGGGCACCGACGAGCATTCGGCGCCCTGACCTGTCGGTGACTGACCTGGTGTTTTGTTCACACTTCATGGGATTTTCCTCCTCTAGGATGTCCGTGAATGGCGTGCTTGAAGGGTCTCCTAGGCGACCCTTCAAGCACGTAGCTCCTTACGCCCCTCGATTGGATGATCGACGAGTGAAGGTCTGTGTGCGGCTGCTCATGAGCTGCCGCTTGACTTGGTTCGAGGCACGTCCCACGTGTTGCTGTCTTGCAGCGGGGGAGGAAGCAGGGCCTCGGGTGCGTTCTGGTAGGCGAGTGGGCGCAACCAACGGCGGATGCTCGTTGCGCCGACCGACGTATGGAGCGGATTCGTGCTCGATGGAAAGGGCCCACCGTGGTGCATGGCGTGGCTCACCCGGACGCCAGTCGGAAATCCGTTGAAGACCAGGCGGCCGGCGAGGGGTGCGAAGGCTGCTGCGAATGCGGGAGCGTCTGGATCGACGTCAGCGCAGTGCAGCGTGGCCGTGAGGGAACCCGGCATCGATGCGACCATTCGGACGCAGGTCTCGGGTGTGTCGTATTCGACGATGACGGAGAACGGGCCGAAACACTCCGCGTACCAATGAGCGCTCATTTCACGGTTTTCGGAGAGCCGGACCACGGCGATGGCCGGCTGTACCTGGTCGCCGTCGGTGCCGGTTGCACCTTGGAGCACCGGGGCCTCGCTGCCGACTGCGTCGACGTGGCTCCGGAATCGGTCGCGGATTGGCGTGGTGAGGAGGTGTGCACTCGGGCAGTCCGCCAACGCAAGTGTCACCTGCTCGGTGAACTCATCGATGTGACTCGACGGAACGAAGATCACGCCTGGCTTCGTGCAGAACTGACCCGCGCTCAACGTGGCACTCGCGACGTACTCCCGTGCGATCTCGATACAGCGGTCCTGAGCGGCACTCGGAGTGACGACGACGGGGTTCACACTGCCGAGTTCGCCGTAGAACGGGATGGGGCGAGGCCGGCCGGATGCAACGTCGTGCAGCGCCCGCCCGCCGAGTTCTGAGCCCGTGAAGCCGACCGCGTCGGTTCGGTCGTGGGCTACGAGCGCGGTTCCGGCCGACTCGCCGTGCACCAGCCCGAGCAGCCCGGGGTCCCACCCGGCGTCGGACAACACGCGTCGCATGATGTGCGCAGCGAGTTCCGAGGTTGCCGGGTGTCCGGGGTGGGCCTTGGCAACGACGGCGCACCCGGCGGCCAGCGCCGAGACGGTGTCGCCGCCGGGAACGGAGAATGCCAGCGGGAAGTTCGATGCGCCGAACACCGCCACCGTTCCGACCGGGATCAGATAGCGGCGGATCTCGGGGACTCCCGCCGACTCGTCGCCCGGGTCGACCATCACCTCGAGGTAGCGACCGTCCTCGATCACATCGGCGAACAGGGTTGCCTGGGCTGCAATCCGCTGGGTCTCACCGGTGAGTCGGGCGACTCCGAGCGCCGTTTCGCGATCGGCGGTTGCGACGATTTCATCGGTGTGGTCGGCGAATGCGGCCGCGAACTTCCGCAACACGTCTGCTCGCTGGGAGGGCCGGGCCTGGCCCCACTCGGGTTGCGCTGACGCCGCAGCCGCGGTGATCTGGTCGATGTCGTGCTGGTTGGTGGCACCCGCGACGGGCACATCGGCACTGTTCCCGCGGGCATCAGTCGACATGACCATCTGATCAGGGTTGATCGTCGACGTCATCGTTGCTCACTTTCCGGTGGCTTCGTGGCCGGCGCATGGCGGCGGGCATCGAGCCATCCGCCGAGTCGGTCCGCAGTCGTCACCGTGTTGGTCAGCGTGCCGACCTGTTCGATGCTGATCGTGATCACGTCGCCGACGGCGAGCGGCTCATCGAGAGGGGGCACCAGGCAGGTGCCGGTCGACAGGAGCACGCCAGCGGGAAAGACCTGGGAGTGAAATAGATGGCCAACGAGTTCGCCGAACGAACGCCTGAGTTGGCTCGTGCTCGCCTGCTCGTCGTACACCTTCGTGGCGTCGCGCTGGATCACCATGCGAATTCCGAGCGACGCCGGTTGTTCGACCAACCAACTCGGCGTGATCGTCAATCCGAGCGCACAGCTCGCGGAGTACGTCTTGGCCTGCGGTAGGTAGAGCGGGTTGGCCGACTCGATGTCTCTCGACGTCATGTCGTTGCAGACTGCAAAGGCCACGATTTCCTGGTGGGCGTTCACCACGAGCGCAAGTTCGGGTTCGGGGACGTCGTTGGTCGAATCCGAGCGGAGTGCCACGGGTTGGCCGTCGGTGACGGTCCGCCAGCCGAGCGACTTGAAGAACAGTTCCGGACGGGTCGCGGCGTACACCCGGCTGTAGACATCGCCGTCGTCACTCTCCTCGAGTCGGCCCAGACGAGAGCTTTCGTAGGTCACGCCTGCAGCCCAGACTTCGCTGTGGTCGTCGAGTGGGGCAAGGAGGTCGACTTCGGCCAGCGATCGTGGAGGGCCTGCTGTCTCGAGTGCTGTGCGCACGTCGTCGAGGGTCAGCGCAAGCAGCTCGGCCAAGGACCTCGCGGGAGCGAGCGGCCTGACCTGATCCTCGTCCAGCACAGCCATGACAGGGCTCGCGAGGTCTGGTGCCGCGATTCGGACGAGCTTCATGTCGTCGCCTCGTCGTTGTGAGCCGATGCGAAGACATCGGGCTGTACTGGTGTCGCCGGCGGCCCACCGACTTCGACGTCGGCGGCGAAGATGTCTCCGGCGTGTGGCTCGGCATGCAGCTCCTTGGTCGAGAGTGCATACGTCGCGGTCGTGATGATCAGTGTGTTCCCTGCGAGGCAGCAGCTCGTGGGCTGGCTGACGGGCAGCATGATCTCATGGACGAGGTTGCCGTTGGGATCGAATCGACGCACAGCGTGCCCGCCCCAGAACGCAATCCAGAGGCAGTCGTCATCGTCGATACACATGCCGTCCGGCATTCCGCTGTATGCGTCCAGGTCCAGATGCACGGCGCGTGATCCGATCAAACCGGTGGCCACATCGAAGTCGAAGACGTCGACTCGACGCTCAGCGCTGTCGATGAAGAAGAGGCGGGTTCCATTCGAGCTCCACGCCAACCCGTTCGCGATTCCGAGGTCGGTCAGCACCGCGGTGGCATCGCCCGGTGGGTCGAGGCGGTACAGGGCGCCCCGGCCAGCAGCCATGTCGTAGGCCATCGTTCCGGCAAACGGCCGGCCCGACGGGTCGGTCTTGCCGTCGTTGAATCGGACCGAGGGATCGCCATCGAGCGGCAGTGAGAGCGGCTGGGCGGGCCCATCGACGGGCACATACGCGAAGCCGTCGCGGCGGGCGGCCACGAAGCCGCCATCGCCTGCCGGCATCGCGGCCCCGACATGCATCCCGACGTCGATGACTCCGCGGATCGCGGTCAAGTCCGAACGGTAGATATGGCCCGCTGTGATGTCGACCCACGACAGTTCTGAGGTGGTTGCCGTCCACGACGGGCCTTCGCCGAGTTCAGCGCCGAGTCTGAACAGAACTTCCGCGCTCATGGCCGAAACACCGTCCGCTCGACGTCGGGGCGGTCAAACAGGTCCGGCCGAAGCGTCACCCCGTGCCCGTGTCCGGTCGGCAACGAGATTCGACCGTTCTCGACCGTGGGGAGTCCCTCGCTGAACTCGCTGTACCAGGTGTGCATGAACGCCCGAACAGTTTCCTGGACCAGGCCGTTGGGTTGACTCATCACGAGGTGCAGGCACGCTGCGAGCGTGGCCGGCCCCGTGCAGTCGTGCGGCGCGAAGGGAACCGCAAAGGCGTCGGCAAGGCTGGCGGTCTTTCGTGCCTCGGTCACTCCGCCGGTCCATTGCACATCCACCGTCGCGATATCGAGGGCGCTCGCCTGGAGGAGTGGAAGCAGCCCACGCCGCCCGACCGTCGTCTCCCCGATGGCAATGGGTGTGTCCACGTCGCGGCGAAGCGCAGCGAGCGCAGCGACGGCGTCGCTGCGAAGCGGATCCTCGATCCATCCGATGTCGTACTCCGCGAGGGCGTCGATGATGCGAGTCGCCGGAGCGCGATGCCACAGCCCATGGAGTTCGATCATGATGTTCATCTCGTCGCCGACGGCATCTCTGATCTTTCCGACGATGTCCACACCTGCACGCAGGTCAGCTTGATCGATGTGCAGGCCATGAGTTCGTTCGGCCGCCTGGTCGAATGGCCAGATCTTCATCGCGTGGAGTCC
>JAJCXU010000333.1 GCA_029263275.1 Ilumatobacter sp. | reverse complement strand
GACGTCCTGGTCGATCTCGCGGCCGGTCAGCTCTTGGTCCTCCATCACCTCCCGGGCGTCCTGTTCGAGTTGCTCACGGTCGCCTCGCATCGAAGTACCCCCGATGTCGACGGTCGATTCGAGATCGCCGGAACTGACGGTGCCCGGCTCGCCACCGACGGAATCGGGACCCATGGCCTCTCCCTGATTCGGCATAATCAGGCACCCTTCGCTTCATCGAGCCCGCTCGGCTCGACATCGGCGCGCAGCGCGACGTCGAAGCGGAACGACGAGACGATCAACTCGATCTCGGCCGCGCGATGACCGTTGGCCGCATCGAAGTGCCCGATGATCTCGAACAGCTCGATCGGGCGGTCGGGACCGAAGCTGGGACCGAACGAGGCGGAGTAGACCTGACCCTTGAGGGTCTTGCTTTCTCCATCGGTGACGGTGAATTCGCTCAAACGCAGGTACGCCATCCACCCGTGGCGGCGGCCGTACTTGGAAACGGCGACCTGCACGTTCGGGTCGATCTTGCGTGTGACTGCGTGGCTCATGGCCGCAACCTGTGGAAGCTCAAGATCGTGCGACACGCGCTTCCACTGAATCCCACAGTTGGTGCCGGGCTCTCCGTCCACCTCCATGTAGGCGAGATGATCAACCGTCTGGCGGGCGACCCAGCCCTCGGGAAGATCGCAGTGAAATGGTGTGATCGTCCAGAAGTCTTCGCTCGGGACGGTGATCTGTTGGCTGGTCATCGGAGTGTTTTTCCCATCGTGAGGCTGGTTGGGTTCGGGTTGTTGGTCATGTGTCGAAGGTACGAAATCCGGAGTGGCATCCGCATCGGGAAGATTCCCGAAGTCACGCGCGCTGCTGCAACTCGCGTTCGAGCTGGATGTAGTCGTCACGGTTCGTCACGGTCCCGAAGGATGGGAACGGGAATCGATGTTCGTCGCCACTTGCTGTGGCCACGTCCAGGTCCCATCGGGTGGTGTGGACAGCCGTGCCGTTGCTGCTGTGGGTCGTCTGGTTACGGAGCTCGATCGCGATCTTGCTGCCAGCAAGCGGAACTGTTTTCGCCTTGCCCGGCACGCCGACGTGCAGTTGGCCAGCTTCGGCATTGACTCGGAACGTTCGGCCCTTGGCCATTGCTCTGTCGAGAGCCCATGCGCCGAGCAGCAGCATCCCCGGCACGGTGGCAGCACTGAGCAAGACAGCGACGACGCCTTCCTCTCGGTAGGCGACAACGGCGTACAGAGCGATTCCGACAGCGGGAATGATGAACGCTGCCCGCAGTAGCCATCGGTTGCGGTCCGCATTCGGACTCAGACGCGGCGCCCACTCGTATCGCTCCGCCGGACGCTGGTACTGGGGTGCCGCCAAGCTGGAGACGACGGCTGCGACGCTCGTCGTGGGATCGGGTACGGGGTCGGTTCCGAGGACGTGACTCCGAAGCTCATGCTCGAGCGCTCGAACGTCATCCTCGGGCAGGTTGAACGCTCCGGCCACGTTGGCCATCGTGTGATGGACGGCGCCGGCGGAACCGACGATCTCGATCGACCATCGACCGGTGGCGCTGACACCGCCTCCCCCGGACGAGCGGCGGCGGATCTCGACACTCTCGGCTTCAGCCACGTCAATGGCCACGGTGGAACGAGAATCGCTCATGGTCAGCGTCCCGTCGGCGTCGATCACACAACGCGTCGACATGAACCGGCGATGCTCGAGCAGCCAGAACACACCGATCGATACGACGAGCACGGCCAGCACGATGGTGAATCGACTCTGCGACACGATGGCCAGAGCGACGACGACGGCAATGGCCGCGGCCATGCCAGCGACGACGCGCCTGATCTTGCGGGTGACGTCGTCGCTGGACGGCGGAGTCCACTCCCAGACCGGCGTCGCCGTCCCCGTTGGTTGACTCATCCGCGCTCCTCGGCACCCGCGTCGAAGTCGATCGAGGCGAGAATGTCGACGAACATCGGTCCGTAGTCGGCGATCTCAGCGGCTGGGCACGACCCGACCAGAGAGAAGACGTCCGCCGTCGGACGGCGATCATCGGTTGGCCCGAAGAAGAGTCCGTGGACCTGCGCTACCGGGTCGACATCGGACACGGTGACGCCGCGCACGTAGACCACGCGATCACCGAATCGGCCGACGCGCTGGGAGTCGATGGTGAGGTCGGGGTGAGCGCGTCGCTGGCGTGCGAATGATCGCACCGCCACATCGCGGAGGTCGACGTCGCGATCCACACGAGTCGCACTGACGAGCACTGACACGGCGCTGCCATCGGCAGGCGAAAACGCGGCCACAGCCCCCGGCGCCTCTTGCACACCCCAACCACCTGGCAGCGTGCAGGCGAAACCCGGCGTCGCTGTTACTTCGGCGCCTGGCACCTGAATTTCTCGGGCGATCATTGTCATCTGTTGTACCTCGTCGTCGTCAACCACTCGTCAATTGAAAGGATCGCACAGGGAGTGGATCGAATTCAGTGTCGCTACCTGGGCTTTGTCGCATCCGCTACCGTCGTCGCCGATGACGCTGATCGGGCGCGACCGCCAACTCGACGTCGTTCGAGAACTCCTCGAACGGGCTCGCGACGGCCAAGGCGCCGGTGTTGCCGTGCTAGGACCGTTGGGCAGCGGCGTGTCGTCACTGCTCGACGCCGCCGAGCACGAAGCGGTCGACAGCGGCCTGGGGGTGCTCCGCGGCGCTGGGCGTCGATCGGAGTCACACATCTCGATGGCCTTGCTGCGGGAACTCGCCGCCCGGGATCAGACCGGATCTCTGGCCCGAGCCCTGACCGCAGCGCCTGCTGACGACGCGCCCACGGCGCTGCAAATGTGGGCCGAGGCCGCCGGCGACCTCGCGGTCATCGTCGATGATGCCCATCTCGCCGACGAGCCGAGCATGGTGGCGCTGGGCTATCTCGCGAGGCGTTGCACGCACGTTCCGGTCGCAGTGATCGTTGGCGGGCACGAACCGATTGCCGAACTCGACACCATCGAGCTGCCTGCCCTGCGCATCAGCGAGCTGACCGATGTGGTGTGCGGCGCACTCGAATGCGAGCGCGTTGTCGCGAAACGCATTGCCGAGGTTGCCGATGGCTCGCCTCTGGTCGCCCTGGAACTTGCACAGTCGCTGACCGCCGCGCAACGACGCGGCGTCGCCGCGCTGCCCGAGTTCCCGCTGACCCACGCGCCGATTCGCCACGTCTTCGATGAACGAATCCGGAGCTTCGAACCGCCGACGCGACGTGCACTGTGTGTTGCCGCCGCCGAGCCGACCGGTGAACTCCGGGTGATCGCCGCCGCACTCCGCACTCTCGGCGATGATGTCGACGCACTCGAGATCGCCGAAGAAGACGGCATCATCAGCATCACGAACGGAGTGCTGGTCTTCGATCACTCGATCCGGCGCAACGTGGCCTACCACCAGCTCGCCGCGCCGAGCCGACGAGCCGCACATCGGGCACTCGCCGTGGCGCTCGATGCACCGCATCAAGCCGAACGACGCGCCGCACATCTCGCTGTCGGTGTCATCGACCCGGACGAGGAAGTTGCCGCGGACCTCGAAGCGGTCGCTGTGGCGGCCGAGCGGCGCCATGACTTCGCCGAAGCCGCTCGATGGTGGAAGCGGGCGGGCGAACTCTCGCCGGCCGGGCCCTCCGCCAGTCGCCGCTCGGCGCGTGCCGCCGATGCTGCGAGACCGCGCACTGATCCCATCGCCGGCCTCACCCGGGCCGAACGTCGCGTCGCCGAGGTCGTTGGTTCCGGCGCGACGAACAAGGAATCTGCGGCCACGCTGTACGTCAGTGTGAAGACGGTCGATGCGCATCTGCAGTCGATCTATCGCAAGCTCGGAATCCGCTCACGAGCGGAATTGGCGGTGCTGATCACTCGGCTCGACACCGAGGGGGAAACATGAGCGCAGCCGATGGCGCACACGGTCTCGGCGACTGGCTCGATGCCGCTGGGTTCGTCGATGCCGACCTCGCTCCGGGCGACCACGTCGACTCGGACCAACTCGACGACCCGTGGGGCGACGTCGAATTCGACCTTCCGACGTTGACCACCGCGCAGCGCAGCTTCCTGCTGGACGGCGACACCATGACCGACGCTGGCAGTCTTGCTGAGGCGGACGCCGAAATCATCGACATTCCCGGCGACATCGACGACATCGACCCGTTCGAGCGCTGACGTCTTCCTCTGGGCCATCATCGTTTCGTCCTCTCGAGCGACTCAGTCCCTCGAGTACACGCCCTCGAAGAGTCGAGCCATCGTTTCGGCCACTGCGACCACGAGCGAATTGGCGAGCGGATCGCTGCTCCGGGTCCTCCATCGAGTGATGCCGGCGAGCGCGACCTCGCGCCGCTGGTCGGCCGATGCGCCTTCGAGCCCGAAGGCAGCGTTGAGGTCGGACGCGGTGAGGACCTGTTGGATCTCGCTGGCCTCGTCGTCGGGAAGCCGGACCGCACCAGACATCACCAGGTGGGCGGCCTGCAGAATGGCGAACTCGATTGCCCCAGCATCGGTCCGGTCGACTTCGCTGCCGAAGGCAGCCGCATCGTCGGAACCGGCAGCGGCCAGCGTGGCCGCGACGCCGCGCAAGGCAACCAGTGCCGAGCGCGCTTTGAGCAGTCGCGCTCGGGGCAAGAACTGTTCGACGATTGCTGCCTGCAAATTGCCGAGGCCGCTGTCGTCGACGAGCACCTTCGACAGTTCGCTCGCAGTGGTGACCTCGCCCTCGATGATCGCGGCGAGCGCGCGTCGCA
>JAJCXU010000332.1 GCA_029263275.1 Ilumatobacter sp. | reverse complement strand
TCGGGGGTGCCGATGTAGATCGGGAGCAAGCGGTGCTCGCCGTCCTGCTCACGGAGCAACATCATGGGCGTGTTGGCTGGAACCTCGACGCGGACACCGACCAATTCGAGAGGGATCACGACCCTGATCGTACTCAGTCTTCGTAGTGGTGGCGCATCGCCGACTGCATGAGTGCCGACCGCAACTGCCCGCCGAACTGCGCCATCTCGGTGAGCTGCTGGCGAGCTTGTTCGCGAGATTGTGGGTTGCGCTGACGAAGCAGCGGCTGGATCATCTGCTCGAACAACCCCGCTTCGCGGTCTGCCGCAACTTTCCACCCACGCAGATGCCGTGCGTCGAAGCCAGCATCGAGGAATCGCTTGGCGATCGTTGCGATTTCGAGCGCGTCCTCGCCGTACATGCCGCCTGATCCCCGGATGCCCGCCACGACGCCATATGACTCGAGGCTCTCGAGTGCAGCAGCGTCGATGGATGCCATCGAACACAACTCGTCACGTGTGAGCAGGACGCCCGGCAGCAACGACGGCGCCTTGACGTCGACGGTGGGCTCCGGCGACGGCGGGATCGTTGCTTCGATCGGTGCCGGATCGTCAGCGTCGGTTCGAGCGAACAGCACGTCTGCGCCGGTCGGTCCCGCTGCAGCCGCCGGTGGAGCAACTGACGGTGCTGTTGAGGTTGCGGCTGGGTGTGCAGCAACCACGCTGTCGTCGGGCATGTTGCGAATCCCACGCGGGCGCGGGATCTCCGTCGTCGGGTCGATCTCGCCCGAATCGAGTCGGTCTTTGATGACGCGAAGCGGCAGGTAGTTCTCTCGTTGCTCGCGCAGGATGCAGCGCAGCAACTCGACATCGTCGTCGTAGAACTTGCGATATCCCGATGGCGTCCGCTCAGGGTCGATCAGACCTTGACTCTCGAGGAAGCGGATCTTCGAGATCGTGACGTCAGGGAACTCCTCGAGCAGCAGTGCAAGCACTTCGCCAATCGAGAGGTGCGACATCGATGCGGTCCTGACCGGCAGGTCAGCCATCGTTCCGCTCGAAGAAGACCAGCCGGAACTTCCCGATCTGGACTTCGTCGCCGTGGCGCAGCATCATGCGGTCGATGCGTTCTTGATTGACGTAGGTGCCGTTGAGTGAGCCAGCGTCGCTGGCGACATACCCCTCGGCCGTTCGCTCGATCTCGGCGTGACGTCGAGACACGGTGATGTCGTCGAGGCTGATCTCGCTGTCGGGATGACGGCCGAGACGAGTGATGTCGTCGGCGAGCGGGAATCGGGCTCCCGCCTGGGCGCCGGCGCGCACGATGAGGACACCGATCTCGGTGGAGAGTTCTCCGACGGGGACCACGATGTCGTCCTCTGGGCCGGGGGCGTCCTGCAGCGGGTCGATCGCAGTCAGCGTGATGGTTCGGTCGCCGAGCGAATCCAACGGTTCACCACAGCTCGAGCAGAACGTGCTGTCGGGTGGGTTGCGATGGCCGCATTGGTTGCAGAAGACGTAGGTGCTCATTGGTTCAGCCTTCGGTCAGCGCCTTGTACGCCGCTGCGTCCATCAGCTCGTCGAGCTGAGCAGCGTCGGACAATTCGATCGAACAGATCCAACCCTCACCATAAGGGTCACTGTTGAGAAGTTCGGGTTGGTCGTCGAGTACCTCGTTGACAGCGGAGATGGTCCCCGACACCGGGGCATAGATGTCGCTGACCGACTTGGTGCTCTCGACCTCAGTGAACGAGTCACCTGCAGTCACACTCAACCCTTGCTCGGGGACCTCGACGAACACCACATCACCGAGTGAGTCTTGGGCATATTCGGTGATGCCGATGGTGACGATGTTGCCGTCTTGGCGGATCCACTCGTGGTCGGTCGAGTAGCGGAGGTCAGCAGGAACGTTCATCGGTGCTCACCGTAGCGAGAATCAGTGCTCGGAAGGAACACGATCTGCGCGATGTTGGCGACCGGCAGCGATCCCGGCGCGAACCTGGGGGACATACGCGATGCCGGTCCAGTAGCTGAGCGCAAGCCCCGGGATGCCGAGGACCCAGGCGACGACACCGAAGAAGCCGGACTCGAACACGCCGGCTTCACTGATCAAGAAGCTCGGAACTGCGCCCATGAGCAAGAAGGTCGCGGTCTTGCCCCACCAGGTGACGTCGAAACGCTCCATGCCGAAGAACAGCGTCGCGATCGCCATCGTGGCGCCGACCGCAAGTTCGCGGAAGAGCACCGCGAGCGCGAACCACACGGGAATCGAGCCGTCGATGATGATCGCGATGACCGACACGAAGAAGAAGAGCCGGTCGACGGTGGGGTCGAAGATCTTGCCGAATTCACTGACTTGGTTGAAGCGGCGTGCGATGTACCCATCGATCCAGTCGGTGCTGCCGAGCGCGACCAGCATCCAGGCCGCACCCGCGCGATTGTCCTCGCTGAACAACAACCACAGGAAGACCGGGAGACACAGCAGCCGGACGAGGGTGAACGCATTCGGTACGGTCCAGAGGTTGTCGAACAGGCCGGATTCTGGTTCGGGAACGGGCTCGCCGAGGCTGGTCACGCCGCAATCGTACGGCGCGCGTACTCTGGCGCGGGTATGAGCACTGTCTTCACCATGATCATCAACGGCGACATTCCCGGGACGTTCGTGCATCGCGACGATCAGTGCGTGGCGTTCATGTCGATCAATCCGATGACGCCGGGCCACACGCTGGTCGTTCCGGTCGAGGAACTCGATCATTGGATCGACGCGTCCCCGGGGCTCAACGCCCACCTGTTCGAGGTCTCGCATCGCATCGCCAAGGCCCAAGAGCGAGCCTTCGGTTGTGAACGCGTCGGCATGATGATCGCCGGCTACGAAGTGCCCCATGCGCACATCCATCTCGTCCCGACCAACGAGATGAGCGAGCTCTCCTTCGCGAACGCCGCCGCACACGTTGACCGCGCTGACCTCGAAGCCTGGGCGGCAGCGATCATCACCGAACTCAAATAGTTGCGAATGGGGTCTGGCCCCATGCGTAACTATTTGGGGAGCGGGACGAGGAGGTCGGCGCCGTTGTTGCGGACGTTGTTGACGTCGGTGGACACGGTGTGCATTTCGAGGACGCCGTCGTTCGCTGCCGTGAACAGGTCAGAGAGCGCCTCGATGTCGTCGTTGGCCGGGTCGAGCCACTCATCCCAGCGATCGCGCGGGACGAGGACCGGCATGCGGTCGTGGACCGATGACATCAGCTCGTTGGCTGCGGTCGTGATGACCGTGGCACTGTGCAGCCAACGCTGCTCAGGATCGGCCGGATCCTTCCACGCCGCCCACAAACCGGCAACCGCGAGTGGTTCACCATCGACACGATGAATGAACAGCGGTTGCTTGATCGGCTTGCCTTTCGTGTTGAGCGGCCCATCAGGTGAGCCCGGACGCCACTCGTAGAAGCCATCCATCGGAATGATCAGCCGCTTCTTCTTGACGAGGCCACGAAAGGCGGGCTTCTCCGTCAAGGTTTCGGAGCGGGCATTGATCATCCTCGCACCGATCTTGCGTTCCTTGGCCCAGCTTGGAATCAGTCCCCAGTGGAACGCCTGGACCGTCTTGGCCGGTGCCTGATCGCGGTCGGAGGGCCGAGCGACGACGCCATAGATGTCGTGGGTGGGTGCCACGTTGAAGCTTTTGCCGAGTGCTTCAACATCGGCTGTCGCGCCGAAGTACGTCGCGATCGCGTCCGGCGTGCTCGTCGAGACGAATCGGCCGCACACGTCAGCTCGGCGTCTCTGCGATGGCGTCGACGAGCGTGCTGACCACGGCATCGATCGAGCCGGGCGCGCGGCGATACCAAATCCATCGCCCTCGTTTG
>JAJCXU010000331.1 GCA_029263275.1 Ilumatobacter sp. | reverse complement strand
CCCTTCTCGTTGCTCGACGAGTCGCGTGCCAACCACTGGGGAAAGATGGGGTTCCGCTGGGCCTACTGGAACGTGCTGCTTCCCGGCCGGCCAATGCCACTGGGCTCGGCGATGTCGATGAGCGGCAAGGAACGCCCCGACAGCACGGACTGAACACTCTCTTCATCTCACACAGCACACCGAAAGCGACATCACCACATGACCACACAAACCACCATCGCTGGCCACGACGTCCACGTCGACGACGAAGGGTTCATGACCGTCTACGACGAGTGGACCGAAGATCTCGGACGCGAACTCGCCACGGCCATCGGCATCGACGAACTCACCGATGCCCATTGGGAAGCCCTTCGCTTCCTCCGCTCCGACTTCGCGGAACAGGGCGAGACCGCCACGTTGCGACGCGTCGCCAAGATCGGCGGCATCCCGACCAAACAACTCTTCGTGCTGTTCCCGAAGAAGCCCGCCAAGAAGATGGCCTACATCGCCGGATTGCCCAAGCCGCACGGCTGCGTCTGACCGCACCCGAATCACCCCGGCTGCACCCCCACTTCACCACTCTGCTCAACACGACACAGGAAGCACCATGACTGCCACCGAAACCACCACCCCCACCGTCCCCGACTTCGGCGACGACGAAACGGATCGCAAGATCTGCTTCATCTGCTCCAAAGGCACCCTCGACATGGCCTATCCGGCCCTCGTCATGGCCAATGGCGCACTCGGCGAAGGAGTGGAAACACACCTCTTCTTCACCTTCTGGGGCATGGACATGATCACCAAGAAGACCATGGACCATCTGAAGTTCACCATCCTCGGCAACCCGGCCACCCACATGCCCCAAGCGCTGGGCGGTCTTCCCGGCATGACCGGGATGGCCACGAAAATGATGAAGAAGCAGATCTCCGGCCTCGATGTTCCAGAGGTACCTGAGTTCATGGAGCTGCTCGTCGACATGGGGGCCCATCTCTGGGCATGTCGCATGTCGGTCGACATGATGGACCTCGAGCCCGACGACCTGTTCGACGGAGTCGAAGACATCATCAACGTCAGCGACTTCATCGAGCTCTCCGACGGAGCGCAAGTCATCTTCGTCTGACCGCTGCTGGCAGTCGTCGGCACTCAGCTGACGACTGCCCAACCAACGCCTGGGTCCTACGCGAAGTCTGAGGGACGCACCGTGCCGAGGTAGGTCTGGAATGCCCGGACGACCGCGTCGATCTCGTCGGCGGTGAGGACCTCGGCGGGTGCGCGTTCGAGCGGCACCGCTGCTGCCTCGAGCACGCTCGCCCGGACGAAGATCGGCGCACCAACCCGTACTGCGATCGAGATGGCATCGCTCGGGCGCGCAGACACCGACTGCATGCCATGCACCGACTCGATGAAAAGTTCCGCGTGGAACACACCGTCGACCAGTTCGGTCACCGCGACCTCATCAAGACGCGAGCCAGCCGCGACGAGCAGCGAGGCGGCGAGGTCGTGAGTGTTCGGACGCAGGGGTTCGACTTTGTTCAGTGAGTCGGCGATCGACTGCGCTTCACTTCGTCCGACCATGATCGGCAGCACTCTCGTGACCGAGTCCGACTCACCAAGGACGACCACCGAGATGCCGGTGACCGGGTCGACTCGCAAGCCGATGATCTGTACGGGAACCATGGTCGTCACGACATCTCCTTTGCTTGGTCTGGCTCGCCTCGCCGCATGGTGCGGTTGCAGCAGACCAGGACAGACTCAGTGTGATCCCCGCTGACGTGGCGACGCAGGGTCGTTCGACACTTCTTCGAGGCCCAGCTCGGCGAGCACCGCGTCAACCACCGAGGAGAAGACCGCGCGCAGCTCGGGCGACATTGCCTCGTGACCGAACCGCTGGCCGGCGACTCCCATGACGCGGAGGCGATTCGGCATGCGATTGAGGCGATGTGCGAGCTGTACCGCCTCGGCGACGCTCAGCCCGTGTGTCGACAGCCCACCACCCGCCGCCAAGTCGTCAGGGTCGATCATCCGCACGGTGCCGACGGCATCCGATGATCGATAGGCATCGACGATGAGGACGTCATCTCCCTCCTCCCAGAGCAATGGCAGCACCGCGAGGTCACCTTCACGATCAATCGAGACGACACGGTCGGTCCGACTCTGCACCGCGTCAGCAATCAGCGGCCCAATCGAGTCATCACCACGGTCGTGATTTCCCACGCCGATGAGCACGCGTCTCCCCCACGGACCCGTCACCGCGTCGACTGATCCGCCAGTGTCGGTCATTCGTTCACCTTCACCGTGAGGAAGTGAGCTGCACACGAGATGCAGGGGTCGTGATTGCGCACGGCGACCTCGCACCGATGCTGCAACTCGTGGTCGTCGAGGTCACCGTGGCCGGCGAGGAACGACTCGACGAGCGTCCGGAGATCATCCTCGATGGCAGGCTGATTCTGCGCTGTCGGCGGGATGATTCGGGCATCGGTGATGATCCCGTCGGCGTCGGTGTCATAGCGATGGAACAGCACGCCGCGCGGCGCTTCCGATGCCCCCCAGCCCACACCCTCGGCTGGCGGCACGTCGATCGCGGGATCTGCCGGTCGGACGTAGTCGGCGATGATCTGCTGTGCCTGCTCGACGGCGATGAGTACTTCGAGACTGCGCACGATGATGCTCCGAAACGGATTGCGCACGACACCGCTCACTCCGAGTTCGCGGGCGAGTGCCGCGACCGTCGGCGGGAGGCGATCCTGGTTGTTCGCCCATCGGGCGAGCGGTCCGGTCAGATAGATGCTTCCGTCGCGCCGTCGACCGTGCAGCGCGGTCGAATGGGCAACGTGCTCTTCGACGAAGACACCGTCGAATTCCGCAGGGTCGATGTCGAGCCCACGATCAGAGACGACTCGACCGTCGAGCATCGGATACTCCGTTGGATGCCGGAGCGACACGAACTCGTGGTCGACGGTGAGTTCCGGGAAGTCGAAGCCGGCGACCCACCGCGCCAGTTCGATCGCTGCCTCGTGCGCCCACGCGAGCGGCTCGACCAGGGCGTCGAGTTCTGCACTCTCGGGCGCTCTGTAGAAACCACCGAGGCGCACGTTCACCGGGTGAATCGGCCGTCCTCCGACGACTTCCATGATCGTGTTGCCGATCTGCTTCAGGCGCAGCACCTGTTCGATCAGCTCCGGATGACGGCCGGCCAGCTCGATGCCCGAGTCCGCGGCAAGAAAGTCAGGGGCGTGCAGGAAGCCGATGTGGAGGACGTGGCTCTCGATCCACTCACCTGCATAGAGCAGGCGACGAAGTTCGCGCAGTTGTCCGTCGACGGTGACGCCGGAGATGCGCTCCAGGGCGTTGGCGGCCGACATCTGGTAGGCCACTGGACAGATCCCGCAGATCCGGGCAGTGATGTCGACGGGTTCGCGGTACGTGCGGCCGCGCAGGAACGCCTCGAAGAATCGTGGCGGTTCGTAGATCTCCAATCGAAGGTCACTGATCGTGCCGTCGTCGACGGTCAGGTGGAGAGCGCCCTCGCCTTCGACCCGGGTGAGGGTCGGCACTCGGAAGTCGATGTTCTTGTGGGTCACGTCGGGATGTCCTCCTGGTCTGCCATGTCGCCTGAGACCTCGTTCGACGCTGCGTCGGCAGCCGACCGAAACTCGGGCGACCACCCGCTGAACCCGCGCCAGAGCCGCTCGCGTTCCTCGCTGGCGAGGCCAATCGAGGCCAGTTGCCGATCCAGCGGCGCGGTCGCTGCGGTCTCCGCAGGGCCGAAGCAGCCGTAGCAGCCCCGATTGAACGAGGGGCACAACGCGCCGCACCCAGACTGCGTCACCGGCCCGAGGCACGGCGTTTGGGTCGCCACCATCACGCAGGTGAGTTCACGCTGTTTGCATTCTGCGCAGACCGAGGTCGTGGGGATTCGAGGAGCGCGACCGGTGAGGTACGCGGTGATCACTTCGACCAGTTGGCCGCGATCGATCGGACACCCGCGCAGCTCAAAGTCGACTTCGACGTGGTCG
>JAJCXU010000330.1 GCA_029263275.1 Ilumatobacter sp. | reverse complement strand
CTGATGGTCAACTACACGCAGAGCTACGGGGCCGGGTACGAAGCAACGCTCAGCGAAGTCGTCGACATCAAGATGCGATATCAACGGATCGGCGGCATCGAAGGATTCTTTAAGGCGGTGGTTTCCGGCATGCTCGGGAACTGGCTCGTCGGGATGGCGGCGTTCCTCTCCTCGATGGGTCGCACGATCATCGGCAAGTACATCCCGGTGCTCGTCACCGTGATGGCCTTCGTCGCCTCCGGCTTCATGCACAGCCCAGCAAACATGGCGTACTTCTCGCTGATCCAGCCGCTCGGCATCGGTCCAGGATGGGGCGACGCACTCGCATGGGGCATCGCTCCAGCGGCGATCGGGAACGTGCTGGGCGCGTTCCTGATGGTGGCGCTGCCGTTCTGGCTCGCCACCAACCGGAAGCAGCGCCACGAACCACAACCGATCTGAAGGGCGGGTCGACGAGCAACGCTCACAATCCGACGGCGCGGAGCTACTTCGTGAAGTACGGCGCGACAAAGGAGAGGCGAAATCCCATCGACTCGTACCAGGCTTGAATTCGAGAGTCGGCCTCGGTTTGCAGAAACATCTTCCCCGCGCCGCGGTTGCGGGCTTCGACCGCCATTCGGTTCAACAGTGTTGCGCCCACGCCCTTACGCCGGCCTTCGGGCACCGTCCCCACTCCGTACACACCGACCCACTCACCACAGAGCACCATCTGGGCGACACCGACGGGAACGCCGTCATCGCTCGCCACGAAGAACAAGCTTGGCCACTGCGAATTGCCGGAGGATCGCACCGACCGTTCGCGGGCCAGCACGTACCCCTCGTCGAGCGCACCGTACGGGTCCGACGGACCGTCGCCGCTGAACGCCGCCTTGAAGGCGTCGACGTATTCGTGCACATCAGTTTCGCTGCCCGCTTCGACCAGTCGCGTCGCGATCTGACCTTCGACAACTGGCTCGAGCGTCGTTGCGAGGTCGGCGGTCAGCCAGGCATCGGCGGCCCACTCGGTGAAGCCGTCGGTCTCCAGGTCCGACCGAAGACGCGATTCGAACAGGAGGTAGACCGCCAACGTTCGATCTCGTGAGGAGAATTCGGCGGCCGCACCGAGGCAATCTTCAATCGTCGCGGACGGTGTGGCTGCGATGTAGTTGTAGTACGAGTCGGCAACCAGGTCGCTGAACAGCAGCGACGTCGAGCCCCTCGGGATCAACTCATCGAAATACGTCCCCTGAATTCCCTCGTAGTGGAGGCGCACGAGGGCTGCGACGTCCTCGTCACTTGGAGTCTCCAGGTTCACGGCCGGCACCGTACTGCGCACCGTCGCCGCGGGCGCTGCGCCGTGCTTCGCCACGCGCGCCGAAGTCACTGGACCTGGCAGGATGGCCGCCTCGTCCCATCGGCAATCCTCGACGTCGCACAGGCCTGCGTCGAACAACTTGGGGTGCTGCGGCACTACTCGACGGTCGGCTGGACCGATTTCAGTCCATCGGCGGAGATGGTTCCGGGGATACGCACAACGCAGTTTCAGACCGGCACGATCGGACCGTCTTCACGGCCGGCTACGCGCTTGGCGCTTCCAGGTGATCCGATCAGACTGGCCGCGAACCGATTCGTCTCGGGCGACGTAGAGGTTGGTACACCGCAGCACATGTGCGGTCACGACTGGCCAGCGCGCCAAGATTGGACACTCCCATGCACATCCGTACCGTTTCCCTCACGATCGTCACCGTCGCAGCACTGACGGCCGGCTGTTCCAGCGACAGCGAGCCTGCCGCCGAGACGGCTGCTGCAACCGAGGCGCCGGTCGAGACCGAGGCTGCTGACGCTCCCGCCACCGATGCGTCGGACGGCCCCTCGATCCAGATCGAAGGGTTCGCATTCTCGTCGCTCGATCCCGTTGCTCCGGGCACCGAGATCTCAGTGGAAAACCTCGACGGCGCACTCCACACCCTCACCGCGGACGACGGGTCGTTCAACACCGAGGGCCTCGCAGGTGGCGCGTCGACCACGATCGTGGCTCCGTCCGCACCCGGCGACTACACGTTCGTCTGCAACATTCACCCGTCGATGACCGGCACGCTCACCGTGAGCGGCTGACGCGCCCGACTTCCAAATCACGGAAGACCGGTGAGTTGGCGAGCCGCCCGTTGGCTGCGGGACTGTCAGAGCACATACGCCCCAGACCGATCCGGGTACACGACCCTCGGGTTGTTGACCCGATGCCACCCGGCAACCCGGTCGAGTTCGGCTGCCCTCATCGGCGCTCGTGTGTGCCTCTCGCACGATCTCGACCCACCTCGCACCCCGAATCGGCCGAAATCCGTTGACAAACCGTTGACGAGCGTCTTCCGGACAACGAAAGAAGCCCTGGCAGATCTTGCGATCTACCAGGGCTTCCAGATGGTGGCGGGGGTAGGATTTGAACCTACGACCTTCGGGTTATGAGCCCGACGAGCTACCGAACTGCTCCACCCCGCGGCGAACAGTGAAATCAGAATACGGCGACATTGTCACGATGACAACCAGCGATCAAACGCCGCCCGCGAACTATCCCGCCGAGGCGACGCCAGCGGCCACGGTGTCGATGAGGTCGATCACACGAGGGCCCCAACGGCTCACCATGTAGTCCTGCAATTCGACGACGGCGCCATTCGACACGCCAGACACGCCAGACCATCCCGGTCGATCTGCCAGCACGTCGCCGTTCACGCCACAGCACTCGGCGTCAGCCAAGATCACGACCGCCGGATTAGCCGACACGACCTGA
>JAJCXU010000329.1 GCA_029263275.1 Ilumatobacter sp. | reverse complement strand
GCGAAGTTCTCCTCGACCGTTGCCATGATCGCGTCGATGACGGCGCTTTCGTCGCTCGCAACGAGGCCCCAGTTCGGAAGGAACGTACTGAGTGGGCTGAGTGTGCCCGGACTCGCCGGAGCGCTGCCGAAGATCGATCGGTCAGCGATGGTTGCCCCGTCGAAGTCGACGAACAGAATCTGTCGCCCGAGCGGCCGAGATTCGAGCACCGGACGGAAGACTCTGACCTTGAGCAGGTACGCACCGAAGTTGTTGTAAAGGTCGACGTTGACGGCATACCGCCCTGCGGTATCGACCACGTATGCGGCGGCGGCATTGCCGCCTCCCGGAAGTGGTGAACCCGTTGAGTAGAGGCTCGATGGGTCACTGACCGAGTCGATCAGCACGGTGCCGGTAGGCCCGACGAGCCGGACGAGGTCCGGGCCCCCGCTCACACTGAGACCGACGATGTCGCCCGCTTCGAGATCGAGGCTGTAGAAGTCGATGTCGTCGGTCGTGGTCAAGGTACCCGTGACGTCGGCCTCGGCATTGTCCCCGACACCGGTGCCGAGGCCTGCGAGATGTTCGGCGCCCGCCTGCGTGTCGTTCGTTCCTGAGCCAGCAACTTCGACTTCGGCATACGCGATCGCAGCTTGCGCCGACGCTCGAGCGCTCGTCCGCCCACGTTGTGATGCCTCGTCGGCCATCACGGCATCCCAGTACTCGTAGTTCGGGTCGCACTCGACCGGCAACGTCGCGATGTACGGGTTGGCGCATGGCGGCTCAGCGGCTCGGCCGATCAGCGGTGTCGTGGCAAGGCCACCCAAACGTTCGTGCGCTCCGGCATTCGCGGACGCCGGACCCGGCGGCAGCACCAGGACTGACGTCAGGACCGCAATGGCGGCGACACCTCGGATGAATTCTGAACGCTTTGGCATCAGACGCCAACTCTCCCAAGTCGTGTTCCCCGGCCAAGGTCTGCCTCCGCCACTCGACGCAATCTAGTCCGTTGTGGCAATCGCCCCGCGAGGAGGCTTCAGCGCCGACCGCCATCGACGAGGAACTCCTGCGCGGTGCAGGCGGCGCCGTCGTCAGCAGCGAGGAAGAGCACCATCTGCGCGAATTCCGCGGGCACGATGCGCCGCTTGAGGGCCTGATCGCTCAACGTGCCCGCTTCTCCTTCTTCGCTCCACCATTTCGTCAACTGGCGCTCCGTGGCCACCCACCCCGGCAGCACGGTGTTGACCCGAACATTGTCCGGGCCGAACGTGCGCGCCAGCGTGCGAGTGATGCCCTCGACGCCGGACTTGGCAATCGCGTAGCCGGGAAAGAAGTCCTCCTGCATCATGTAGCTGCTCGACCCGATGTTGACGATCGAGCCGTCCTGCGCGGCGATCATGTCCGGAGCCACCGCTTGGATCGCGAAGAAGTAGTGCCGCAGATTGGTGTTGAGCCGATCGTCCCAGTATTCCGCCGTCATCTCCTGCCAGGTGTGGCGATCATCGCTCGCAGCGTTGTTGACCAGAACGGCGACGCCACCGAGGTCGAGCTGCGCCTGGCGGATCGCCTCCTGTGTCGCGTCGACATCGACGAGGTCGACCTCGTAGAAGCGAGGCAGGTGCCGCGGCTCCAGCGCTCGACAGCGTTCGAGGGTCTCGGCAGCCTTGACGGCGTTGATGTCAGCGAAGCCGACCTTGCTGCCTTGCCGCGCGAACTGTTCGACGATCGCTGCACCGATGCCATCCGCTCCCCCGGTGACGAACACCGTGCGATCGACCAATGACGGATACGAGGCATATGCGGGCGATTCGGGCAACGTCATCAGGGACTCCTCAGCGGTGATCGTGGAGCTACAGCCTGCCGGGAATCTCGTCGGAGATCACCGGGCGCGCGCGAAACACCGCCACGGACGACCAGCGACATCGCGGTGTCGACGGTTGCTCCAGCGTCACGAGACCGTGAGGGTGAGCCATTCGGGATACCCCATGGCCTGGCCGACGCGGGGACCGAGCGGCTCCGGACATGGCCGGGCAGCCACCAGCCCCTCCCACGACGCGAACAGCGCGTCTCGCCGACGCGAGCAGGGCCCGAACGCAGCGAACGCGAATGTCCATGCCTGAATCGCGCCGACCGTGACCTGCACGACTTCGACATCGCATCCCACGCCGGTGAGCGGCGTTCCTGAGGCGCAGGCGATCTCTGTTCCGTCCTCAGAGAACCGTCGTTTGACGATCGACTTGCGGACGTCGACCCACCGCTCATTGCCAGATGAATCGACCAGATCCTCAGCTGGACTCCATCGCCGCCACTCCTCGAGTTCGCCGGAGAGACCCGCACCGAGCTCGATGCGCTCGGCGAGTGACTGTCGGACTTTGAGTTCCAATTGCTCCTTGCAGCGGCGCTTCACGCCGACGTCGCAGCGGCCGTCGAGGAGGTAGGTGTCGCAGCGTTCTTCGGGAACCCCGGTCGCTCCGACGAACCAACTGCTGATAGAGGCAGGGAGCGGCCCGCGGCCGAACCACCGGAGTTCGGTCGTGTCGAGCACTGCCGGCGCGTCGGTGCGGCACAACGGAGAAGGCGTAAAGGCGCGCTCGTTCTCGAGGAGTACCGGACCGGACTCCGTGACTGCCACAACCACTCCCAGGGGCGACCTGCACTTGGGCGGCCCGAGCGGACCGCCCGAGTCCACTGTCCTCCGCGAGAAATCGACGTGAAAGGGTCAAACGTCCATCGGCGTGCGGCCCGATCCGTGGTTGAGCATCACCCTCTCGCGGACCTTTGACCCTGGCACTCGCCTCGTCTGAGATGAGATCATGGGTCGGATGAACCGTGTCGAGGACGAACTGCAGCAGCCCGATCTCGCCAGCTGGCCGCGCCCGGCAGGTGAAGACAACTACCGCAGCGACGGGCGCCTCAAAAAGCGTTACTACGAGGGCGAGCTGGAGCGTCTGCAGGAAGAAC
>JAJCXU010000328.1 GCA_029263275.1 Ilumatobacter sp. | reverse complement strand
GACACCGAGCGGCGCCCATCAGGTCCTCCAACTGAAGGGTGCGGGCCCCACTCCCTACTCACGTGGCGCCGACGGCCGAGCCGTACTCCGCAGCTCGATTCGCGAGTTTCTGTGCAGCGAGGCCATGCACCACCTCGGCGTCCCGACCACCCGGGCGCTGAGCCTCGCGCTCACCGGTGATGAGGTCGTGCGCGACATGCTCTACGACGGGCACCCGGCGCCGGAACAAGGAGCGGTCGTCTGCCGGGTGGCCCCGAGCTTCGTCCGTTTCGGACACTTTGAGCTGCCCGCATCACGCGGCGAGATCGAACTCCTTCGCGGCCTGGTCGAGCACACGATCTGCCGCCACTTCCCCCATCTCCTCGCGCCAGTCACAGATGTACCCGGCACCGCTGTGACTGAGGAGGTCATCTCTGCGTGGTTTCGGGAGGTGATGGAACGCACGGCGGACTTGATGGTCGACTGGATGCGCGTGGGGTTCGTGCACGGCGTGATGAACACCGACAACCTGTCCGTCCTCGGCCTCACCATCGACTACGGCCCCTACGGGTGGCTCGAAGACTTCGACCCGGGTTGGACCCCGAACACCACCGACGCCGGCGGCAAGCGCTACCGCTACGGCAACCAGCCTGAAGTCGCGCAGTGGAACCTCAGCAGGCTCGGCGGCGCCATCGCATCGCTCGTCGACGATGTTGCTCCGCTCCAAGCCGTCGTCGACGACTACCCAGCTCGCTTCAGTTCCGCGTGGGATGCCGCGCTCGACGCAAAGCTCGGGCTCACCGATCCGAGCATCGACCTCGACACGCGTCGGGCACTGGGGAACGACCTGCTCGAGATCCTGCCGCTCGTCGAGACCGACATGACCATCTTCTTCCGCACGCTCGGCGACATCGACGTGGCGCAGATCGAGACCACGGCCAACGACACCGAGCTACTGCAGCCGTTGCACGTCGCCTACTACACACCCGCTGAACTGACCGGCGACGTGCTGACGCGCACCGCCGACTGGTTCCGCCGATACCTCGCGCTCAGCGCAACCGCCGATCAGACCTCCGCCGAACGTCGCACTTCGATGCACGCCGTCAACCCGAAGTACGTCCTGCGCAACTACCTCGCTCAGTTGGCGATCGACAAAGCAGACGCCGGCTCCTTCGACATGATCGACGAGCTGCTCGACCTGCTGCGTCATCCGTACGACGAGCAACCAGGACGCGCCGAGTACGCGACGCTTCGCCCGGACTGGGCACGCGAACGCGTCGGCTGCTCGATGCTGTCCTGCTCGTCCTGACCACGCCCCCGCACGCGCTCTGATCACGCGTCGGGTCGCCAGAGCCCGCCCCGGATCCTGTGACACACTTTGTGTATGACCGACCACGGGAATGACAACGAGCCCGACCTCTGGGCGAACACAGGAAACCAACCGTCGGTTCCGCCTGCGCCGCCGCTCGCCAACGACCCGGCCGCTGACCCGACGATCGCTCAGCCACCCTCGCCCGGTCTGCCTGAACCGACTGCCATCCAACCGATCACCCCCGGTCCGCTCAACTCGCCAGCCGCGCCCGCCGGTGTCGTCGCCGGCAGCGGGATGCCGCCGGCACGTCCCCCGCAACCCCCGATGGGCGGGGGCCCTGGTGGCCCGGGCGGCCCGATGGGCCCTGGCTCGGAACGGCCAGCATGGCTCGTGCCCGGGGCCATCGGCCTGGGCGTCGGCGTGCTCGCCGCCTTCGTGATTTTCCTCATCGCCCGAGACAGTGGTGACGACACCGTGTCGACCGACGTTTCGACGACCACGTCGATCGTGCCCGAGACCACACTCCCGACCGAAACCACCATCGTCGATACCACGATCGCAACGGAAACCACCATCGTCACCGAGACCACCATCGCGGCTGAGACGACGCTGGCGCCTGAGACGACGGTCGCACCGACCACCGCGCCGCCCACGACGGTCGCACCAACCACCGCCGCGCCCACCACGGCAGCACCGACCACCGTTGCGCCGGCAGGCATCACACCCGCTGCACCCGGTCAGGTCTTGGTCGCGGGCCGTGCCCTCGACATCGTCAGCGGCTGCACGTCCAACCCGGCACCCGGGTACGGCCTCCGGAGCTTCGTTGCTTTCGATGACTCCACCGTTGTCGTCGTCGAAGAGGGCAACGACGAAGGCAATGCCTTCGGTCTCTTCTCCGACAACGGCGGCGGGATCGACACCGGCGAGTACGAGGACTTCGGCGATGGCGGGTTCGGCATGCTCGCCTTCCAGGGCGATGGCTTCTTCGAAGTTGCTGCGAACCCGGGCGACCTCGCGGTCGGGCCGTGCGACACCGTGCGACTCAGCGATCCAGCGGCACCCGAGTTCGGATACACCCACGGAATCGTCGACATGTGCGCAACCACCGCACCGTTCCGCGCCATCGGCTACCTGAGCGAAGGCGGCACCATTCGCATCGTCGACAACGAAGACGGCACCGCGCAGCTCACCTTCGATTCAAGCACGTTGTTCTCCGCAACCGACCCAGCTGCAACCATCACCGATGCAGGCGGCCGTCAGCAGATCGAGGGTGAAGTCACGGGCTCCACCATCGACGGTGACACCACGCAGGCGATCCTCGTCGACTTCGACACGACAACGGCTCGCGCCTGCTTCGGCGCCGAGACCCCATAGTCAGGCGTCGACAGATTCTGGCTCGGGTTCATCACTGTCGCTTGTCGCTGCACCGCTGCCAGCATCAAAGGGCGCAGACAGCGTCTCGGTGAGCCATTCGATGCGCTCGCGCATCAGATCGATGCCCGGCGATGGCGGCACGTTTGCGACGCCTGATCGCGGACGGCCGAACACCATGTGCCGAGGATTGCCAGGATCATAGGCCGGCCACGTCTCACGTCCGGGCGAGTCGGGCACGCCGGTCGCGGCAAACGCAAACCATCGATCACCCATGTCCTCAATCGTCAGGTGAGCGTCCTCCGCGACAGGAATCATCGGGAACGACGTGTCGAACACATAGAAGATCTCCGCGGCGTGAAATGCCCCGACCGTTTGCTTCTTCGACGGCGGAGTCGCCGTGAAGTAGTAGCGGAACACGGGGTGTCCGCCGGCGGCGTGCTGACGTGCCGCATGATCGACGTGCACCCCAAACATGTGGTCGCCACCGTGCTGCGCAATGGCGGTGCGGTCCATCGTCGCGAGCCCGGGGTATGCAGCCATCACGCGATCGACGTGCCCGCTCGAGGGATACGACCGAGCGAACGCCGCCAGGGCCTCATCGACTGGCACCGGCTCAACCGGATCCTGACCGTTGTCGCGATAGAACTCCCCGCCCGCCGGATGCAGGAAGTCGGCGAAGGCTGTGGCCTCGTCACTGTTGTACCCAATCATCAACGGCACCGATGCCTGCTGGTGCGAACTGAACGCGGACATCGGCGTCGTCGGAAGAATCACGCCATCGACAGCCGGGTAGAAGTGGCGACCGAGCAACGGGAGCTGCTGATAGTGCATGGTCAGTTGGTCAGCGGTCATCTCGCGCATGCGAGCAAGCTGCCCGCCCGCCGATCCGACGACCTCATTGGCGAACTCGACACCGGCGTCCTCGGCAGCCTGGAAGTCGAGGGCGGGGCGGCGCAGGTGCAACCAGCGTCCGCTGTCGCTTGGGCTCTGTGCGATCGCACGGTGGAACAGGCCGCGAGCGCGAGGCGTCGTCATCAGGTTGAGGACTGCTTCGCCACCCGCCGACTCACCAAAGATGGTGACGTTGTCGGGGTCACCGCCGAACACGGCGATGTTGTCGCGCACCCACTCGAGGGCCGCGATCTGGTCGAGGAGCCCGTAGTTGCCTGACACCCCGTCGGGCGACTCGGCAGCCAGCTCAGGGTGAGCCAGGAAACCGAACATGCCGAGGCGGTAGTTGATCGTGACGAACACGCAGCCACGCTCGGGCAGCGCGTCACTGTTGTACTGCGGCTCGGTACCGCTGCCGTCGGTGTGATCGCCACCGTGAACCCACACCATGACCGGCAGCTTGCGGTCGAGTCGAGTGGCGTGAGCAGGCGCGCGGACATTGAGCTGCAGGCAGTCTTCGCTCTGCTTGACTTTGACAACTTTGAGGGCAGTCTTCAACGTGCGCTTGCGCGCTGCACCGAGTCCGAGACCGTCGAACAATGTGTGCAGGAACAACTCGAACCCAGCGGCTCGCTGATACGCGGAGGGCCCGAACTTGGTGCAATCACGCGTGCCCCGCCAGGACTCGACCGGCGCCGGCGGCTGCCACCGACGCACTCCAACCGGTGGCGCCGCAAACGGGATGCCGCGGAAGTCGGCCATGCGACCGGACGACGTGAGCTTGCCCTTGATCTTGCCGGACGAGACGACGGCGGTGACGGTCTTGGAAGCCATGCCGCAGTCTCGCGCACGCCGCACGACGAACCGCCAGCGCCTCGTCGGCGATCACCGGCATACACCCGCGAGCGTTGATCGATGACCACGGACGCGTCGGCGGATTCAGCGACCGGCCTTGGCGAGTTCCTTGGCCTTGCGGTTCGAGACCTTGCCGCTCTCGACGAATGTGGTGAGATCCGCACTGATCCCATCGAGCGTCTTGTCGAACTTGCGACGCATCATCGGCTTCATGATGGCGCCGAGCGGCCCGCTCACGTCGGCGGTCACGCTCATCGTGACGGCCGTGGCCTGGCCGACGGGACGGAGCGACCACGTGTTCTTCATGTCACTCACGAAGCTCGGCAGCTTCTCCGCTTCAACGGTGAAGGCAAACGTGCGGGACTCCGGCTCGTATCGAACCAGCTGTTCGTCGAGCTGTCCGAACCCGGCAACCTCGCACAACCGTCCGCCCGGCACACCGTCCGCAATCGACTGATGCGCGGGATTTGCCTTGGATGAGGTGATGCCGCTCCCCCAGCTCGCCACATCTGCGAACTCGGTGGTGAGGAACTCAAAGAGGCTGTCGGGATCGGTGTCGATATTGAACGTCTTGGTGATCTGGAGAGACATGGGATGCCCTTTCGTCGGTGTCGCCGGACCATCCGGCGAACGACAATCAGCGTGCGCCGCGATGACGTTCGCTGCATCGCCCGGCACGATGACTCACCCGTCGATGAGTCCCAATTCGCGCGCACGGTCGACCAGCGCCTCGCGCTCTCGTACACCGAGTTTGTGGCGAATCGAAGTGAGGTGTGTCTTGACCGTGTTCTCCGAGACGTACAGCTGACGCGCCAGCTGCTTGCGACTCAGGTCATGCGGGAGCAGTCGAAGGACCGCAAGTTCTCGCTCAGAGATGTCGCGGGCCCCGATCGGCAAGTTCGCGTCGTCGATGGGGGCGAACCGAGTCGCGGCCCGGGTGCGCTGCAATTGCTCGCTCAGCCAGTCAGTGCCGGATGATGCTTCGAGCAGCGACTCGGCGAGACGCAGCGCAGCGCGACGTTGTTCGTCATCGCCGATCAGGTGACAGCGCCGAGCCTGCTGCAGTGCGATGAGAATCTCGAGCAACGGTTCGCGACCCACTCGTGCGAGCGTGAGGGCATGATCGAGCTCGTCGGCCGCGTCGGCCACTCGGCCGTCGTCGATGCTCCCGCGGGCCCGCGCCAACCACGCTCCTGCTGGAACGTGAAACCGCTCCAGTTCCGGAGAGTCGACCAGACCGAGAGCGCCATCGACATGACGGTCAGCCGCCTCACGATCAACGGCGATGACCGCCAGATAGCTACGTGCCATCACGATCGCTGAGTGCTCCTCGATCTCCGAGCCAATAGCTATCGCACGCTCGAGGAGTTCGACCGACTGGTCGGTGCTGCCCGCCAGCCCCAGTGCAGCCCCAGCAGCTGCGAGCGCATTGGCCTCCGCAATCGGACCACCCGCGTCGGCCAGGAGGCCGACGAGCTCGATCCCGTGTTCCATCGCCGAGCCCAGGTGACCGAGATGGCGATCCCGGTGACACCTCAACGCAGCGGCGTGGACGGCGAATTCGGCCACGTGCTGGGGCGTCGGACTATCGAGCAGCGCGAACGACTCGAGCCATGGCTCGATCTCATCAAACCTGCCCAGGTTCAAGCTGGCCCACGCCGGCGTCGACGAGAGCGCCGGGTGCGCCAGCACGTGCTCGGGTCCAATCATGCTCACCCACGTCCACAACTCGGTGATACGGCCATCGTTCGCAATCGTGATGTATTCGTCGCCGAGTCGGTCCATCGCCACGTCGCTTCGTCCTGCCGCGACTGCGTGCCGAACCACGCCGCCGGTGTCGTCGACCGCGATCGCGTGATCGAGTGCGCGCTGGTGCACCGCGGTCACCGCGTCCGTGCCGCGTTGCGCCAGCCTGGCCTGCAGGAACTCGCCCAGGAGCCGGTGGTACGTGAACGCCGGCCAGGCCGGGTCGCAGATCGTGGTGAACACGTGGTCGTTCACCAACCGGTGGAGCACACCGAGGCTGTCGCTGCGATCGGTGACTGCATCGCAGGCTTCCGGGGTCAACGTGCCGAGCACGCTGGTGGCCAGCAAGAACTCTTGCTCGTCGATCGGTCGGGTCTCGAAGACCTCATTCGCCAAGTAGCGCGCCATCGTGGGTTGATCGCCAGCAATTGCTTCGACGAAGTCCGTTCGATTGCCGCCGCCCGCGATCGCGAGCTTCGCCAGACGGAGACCCGCGGGCCACCCTTCAACACGCTCGACGATCACACTGGCATCATCGGCGCTGATCGAGCCGGCATCGATCTCGGGCTGTAACACGGCCGTACCAGCGTCGCCGAGCAAGGCAAGTGCGGAGTCGTCGATGCGATCGAGTCGTCCGAGCGTGACGAGTCGCGTCACGGACCATTCGAGCTCAGCCCGTGATGAGACGAGCACTCGCAACCCGGCGGCCGGATTCGTGATCAGCTGCGTACACCCATCGCGCACGGCGTCGACGACGAGTTCGTGTGCGTCGTCGAGC
>JAJCXU010000327.1 GCA_029263275.1 Ilumatobacter sp. | reverse complement strand
CCGTCGTTGAAGTTCTCGAACATCACCTTCCAGTTCCACGGGCGGTTCTCCAACGTGAACGTGCCCGGGCACACCGCATCGGCAAGGTCGTAGTTGGCGATGAACGGGTCGTACGAAGTGAGCGTCGGCCCGAGCGGCGCGGCATCAGGGTCCATGTTGACGAACACGAAGCCCTGCCAGAGCTCGACTTGGAACTGCGGCAGGCCATAATCGGCCTTGTCGAAGTCTTCCGTGCGCTCCATCGCCGGCGCGCCGAGCAGGCGTCCGTCGAGGCCGTAGTTCCAGTGGTGGTACGGGCACTTGAACGTCGACGAGTTGCCGCTGCCCTCGCACACCTCCATCGCACGGTGCTGACACACCGCCGACATCGCCCGGACCTCGCCTTCCTTGTCGCGGGTGACGATGATCGACTCCTCGCAGATCGTCACGGTGAACCAGTCACCAACCTCTGGGATCTTCTCAACGCGTCCGACGCACAACCATTCCTTCGCGTAGATCGCATCACGCTCGAACGCGAGGACATCCGGCGATGTGTACAACTCGGGAGGCAGGGTCGACGCGGTGGCGACGTCCTCGATCGAGGCATCGAGTGACTCGAGCAGCCCCGGTCGGAGCTGCGTGCCTGGGGTAGTGGGGTCGATGATCGTCATGAGCTTGCTTCCTGACGTACTGGTGGCTGGCTGGTTGAGAGGCTGGACTGATCGGGAGATGACGCGGCGGCAGCTTCGGCGAGCAGAAACTTGCGCACCTTGCCCACACTCGTCCGGGGGAGTTCGTCGACCATCGTGTAACTGCGGGGTCGCTTCGACTTGCCGAGTCGTTCGACGCACCAGTCGGCGAGTCGGTCCTCGATGCCCGCCGGGTCGGCATCGGGCACCGTGACGACGAATGCGACCGGGACTTCGTCGCGGATTGGATCGGGGGCACCGACGACCACGACGTCGAACACATCGGGGTGGGCGCCGACGACGGCCTCGACTTCGACGACCGACACGTTCTCGCCGGCCACCTTGAGCACGTCGGATCGACGACCGTCGAAGACGTAACGGCCGGTCTCGTCGACGCGGGCTCGGTCACCGGTGAGGAACCAGCCGTCGCGGAATGCAGCCGCGGTCGTTTCGGGGTCGTCGAGGTACCCACCGAACAGTGTCGTGCCGGGATCGCCACCGACGACGATCTCACCAACCTCGCCATCCACGACCGGGTTTCCCGTCGCGTCGTGGATGGCGACGTGGCATCCCTCCGTGGAATATCCCATCGCGTCGTAACGCGGATCGATCGGTGTGTCGGTCAGAACAGCGGGAATCGTTTCGGTCATTCCGTACAACTGGCGGGGCCGACAACCGAGCCAGGCGGCCAACGTCTCGTACTGATCCGCCGTGATGTTCTGGGCATACCAGCAGTGTTCGAGTCCGAGCGATGGCTCGCCGTCACCCGGGGTCCACGGGCCGCCGCGGGCGAGGATCATCCGCATCGGGCCGGCGAAGAGGCTCGCATGCGTCGCCTGGTGCCGGGCCGCCTGCGGCACGAACCCGCTCGCCGAGAACGTGTGCATCAACGCAACGCTCGCACCGACCGCGATCGCGGAGGCGAAGGAGTAGTACTGCGCGTTGGCGTGGAAGAGCGGGAGCACGACGAGCTGCCGGCCGTCGGCGGTGAGCCGGGCAGCGATTGCCATCGTCTCGCCGGCGAACGCGTAGTTCGCCTGCGTGACGACCACACCCTTCGGTCGGCCGGTGGTCCCGCTGGTGAACATGACCGCGGCGCGATCGGTCGGTGCGGGCGTCGGCCAGGCGACCGAGGCATCGGCGACCTCACTCTGCAGCGGACTCATCGAAGCGTCGTCTTCATCGATGGCGATGACGATGGGGGCGGCCGGCGATCCGCCGATCGATGCAATTGCCGTGTCGATCACCGCCCGTCGACCGATCGAGACAACCGACACGACGGGATTGGTCCGCGTCAGGTGCTCTGCGAGTTCGGGCGCAGTTGCCATCGGGTCGGACGGGATGATGAACGCGCCCAACCGGCATGCCGCAATCCACGCGGCGACGAAGGAGGGCGAGTTGGTCAGGACGAGGTGGACGCCACTCCCCTGGCCGACGCCATCCTCGACGAATCGTGCGGCGACCTTCGTGACCGCCTCGTCGAACTCACCGTAGGTCCACTCGGTGACCGTTCCGTCCGACGCTTCGAAGCGCAGGAACGGTCGCTGCGCGCCGACGCGCACAGCGCGCGCCCACATGGCAGCGAAGGTCATCGGGTCGGACATGATCAGATCGGTTCAGTTCCCAGCCGAGCCGTACCCGCCGCCACCGGGCAGGTCGAGGCGAACCTTGTCGCCGGGTTGCAGAGTGATGCGTTCCTGAGTCTTGACGTCCTCACCATTCACGCTGAACGCACCCGCGGCGCCGGGCTCGCCACCGAAGATGCCTTGCGGCGCTTCGGCCAGCCGACTGGTGACGGCGTTGAGCTGCCACTCCCGCGTCGTGTCGACCTCGAACTCGATCGTCTGGCCGAGGCCGCCAGTCTGTGCGCCACTGCCTCCCGAGTCGGTGCGGAGTGCCTTTGCGCTGAACCTGATCGGCGCCGACGCTTCGACCACTTCGATCGGTACAGCGGCCACGCCGGTCGGATACGAGCAGGCGTCGAGTCCCGGCTTCGTCGCCCGACCACCGACGCCACCGGCGTAGGTGAACATCGCGGTGATGAAGGGGCTGCCATCGTCGTGATTGCCGCTGACCTGCATCGTCCACACTGCGCCGGAGCCCTCGGCCATCGCCGCCTCGGGGCGGACCTGAGCGAGCGCCTTGAGCAACGCGTTCGGCAGGAACATGCCGACGACGTGGCGCGCCGTGCATGGCTGCGGTGACACTGCGTTGAGGATCGATCCCTCCGGCGCGATCATCTCGATCGGCTTCAGGCTGCCGTAGTTGTTCGGGATGTCCGGGCTGAGTACCGAACGCACGACGAAGGTCGTGTAGGCGTGCGTGTAGTTCTTGACGACGTTGATTCCCCAGCGACTGGCATCGGCGGAGCCGGTGTAGTCGACGGTGATCGTGCCGGTGTCGGCATCGACGATCAACGCACACTTGATCAGGATTTCGCTGCCATCGGCGAGGTCGAGGAGTGCGCTGGACTCGTAGCGGCCCGAGTCGAGTTCGCTGATCCCCTTACGGGTCGCGGTCTCGGAGCGGGTGATGATCTCGTCGGACAGCGCTTCGATGTCGTCGAAGCCGTGGTGGTCACAGAGTGCGAGCAGTCGCTGTGAACCGATCTGGCCCGAGGCCATCTGTGCGTGGAGGTCACCCGCCATGTGGTCGGGCTGACGAACGTTGGAGAGGATGAACTTCCAGACGTCCTCGTTGCGCTCGCCGCCGATCATCAGCTTGACGATCGGAATCCAGAGACCCTCTTCGAACACGTCGCGGCCACCGGCGCCGATGCCGTACCCGCCGACGTCGGTGTGGTGGATCGTCGAACCGAACAGCGCAATGATCTGACCCTTGCGCCACACCGGGACGAGCACGGTCACGTCGAGCAGCTGCCCTGCGGTCTTGTACGGATCGTTGGTGATGAGGATGTCGCCCTCGACGAGGGAGTCGAGTGGGTACTCCTCGAGGATGTTGCTCACCGCCATTGCGAGGCTGTTGATGTGACCGGGTGTGCCGGTGACCGCCTGCGCGACCATTCGGCCGCGACGGTCGAACACCGCGTTGGCCAAGTCGCCCGCTTCGCGCACGATCGGGCTGAATGCCGAGCGTTGCAGCGCCTTGGCCTGTTCGTTGACGGTGGCGATCAGGCTCTGCCAACAGATCTCGAGCTCGATCGGGTCGAACCCGTCTGCGTCGGCTGGCCGATCTCCGCTGATGGTCGTGGTGATGGTCATGCTCGGTTGCTCCTACTCGTTCTCGTCAGATGCGTCATGTCGTGCTGATCCGGTCGCCGATTCACTTCGCTGGCCGGGTCGCGATCAGGCTGCCGTCGGGGCCAACCTCGACGTCCCAGCCGGGCCGGATCACGGCGGTGGTTTCGCGTTCTTCGACCACGGCAGGTCCGCTGAACGTCGCGCCACCGGCGAGTTCGTTGCGCCGGTAGACCGGAGCCACGATTGGTTCCATGCCACGCCCGAACACCATCGGACGGCTGGAGAACGGCTCGGCACCGGACCCTGAGGGCACCGGTTCCGGAGCGACCTGCTCGGCATCGGCGGACACCGCCAAACGCCAGGTCACGATCTCCACCGCGACGTCCGGGATGGCCATGCCGAAAATCCGTCGGTACTCGGTCTCGAATGCCTCGAGGACTGCGGCGTCATCCACCGGCCAATCTGCGCCCTCACCAACCCAGACCGTGACCTCGTTGCCCTGCCCGGCGTAGCGGCAGTCGAGGCCGTAGCGGAATCGAACGGCGTCATCGGATGATCCGGCTGCGGCGAGCACTCGACGGCCTTCGCCACGGAGGGCGTCGAGGAGTGCGGTGCGTTCGGCAGGGTCGATTGCGTCGAGGCGGCGCGGCATCGACCGAGCGAGGTCGATCCGAACGGGTGACACGAGCGTGCCGAATGCCGAGAGGACACTCGCATTGACCGGGAAGATCACGCGATCCGATTCGAGGAGTTCGGCGACCCCACATGCGTGGACCGGGCCGGCTCCGCCGAAGGCGATCATCGACACGCCACGCAGATCGACACCCTGCTCGACCGCGTGCATGCGGGCGGCGGCCGCCATGTTCTGGTTGACGATCTCGTGGATGCCCGCGGCGACGCTGACGGCATCGAGGTCGAGCACTTCCCCGACGCGTGCCGCGGCAGCGACGGCGGCGTCCGCATCGAGCGGCATGTCGCCACCGAGGAATGCGGCGGGGTCGAGGAGGCCGAGCACGACATCGGCGTCGGTCACGGCCGGAACCGTGCCGCCGCGGCCATACGACGCGGGGCCAGGTTCTGCGCCCGCTGACTCGGGACCGACCTTCAGGAGGCCGAACTGGTCGGTCCACGCGAGCGAGCCGCCGCCGGCGCCGATCTCGACGAGATCAACCGAGGGGACCGAGACGGGGAAGCCCGACCCCTTCTTGAAGCGGTAGGCGCGGGCGACTTCGAAGACGTTGGTGAGCTCCGGCTCACCACCATCGATCAGACAGGCCTTGGCGGTGGTGCCGCCCATGTCGAAGCAGAGCAAGCGATCTTCGCCGAGGCGTTCGGCGAACCACTTGCCGGCCAGTGCGCCAGCGGCCGGGCCACTCTCGACGAGACGGATCGGCACACGTGCGGCGTCGTCGGCGGAGACCACGCCACCGTTCGAGAGCATCATCAGGACCGAGCCGCCGAACCCTTCACCCGAGAGCCACTTCTGCAGTTCGTCGAGGTACGGCCCGATGACCGGCATGGTCGCGGCGTTGCATGCCGTGGTGACCATGCGGGGGTATTCACGAATCTGCGGCGACACCTCGGCAGAGATGCAGACGGGCACGCCGAGTTCACCACGCAGGAATTCCGCAAGGGCACGCTCGTTCGTCGCGTCGACGTACGCATTGAGGAAGCAGATACCAACGGACTCGACGTCGAGGGCGCGAAGTTGGTCGGCCACCGCTTGCATCGCCTCGACGGTCGGGGCGAGCACGACCTCGCCGCTCGCGGCGGTGCGCTCGGCGATCTCGACGGTGCGGTCACGAGGAATCGGCGGGGCCGGGAACTCGATCTGCAGGTCGTACATGTCGTAGCGGTGCTCGTCGCGAATCAGGAGCGTGTCGCCGAAGCCCTGCGTCGTCACCAAACCGGCGCGGCCCGTCTTTCCCTCGATCAGCGCGTTGGTGATGAGCGTGGTGGCATGCACGATCGGCGCGGTCACGTCGGCCGGAGAGACACCGGCGCGTGCGAGGAGTTGGCCGACACCGGTGCGGACACCGTCGAGCGGGTTCGAGGGGGTCGTCAAGGTCTTGTCGACCACCACGTCGCCGGATGCGGCGTCGAGCAAGACGACGTCGGTGAAGGTGCCACCGATGTCGACGGCGAGGCGCCAATCGGTCTGCGTTGAGTCGGTCATGCTGATACTCCGTTCGTGTCGACGTTGCCGTCGTCGTTGTCGTCGACCGCGTGGTCGACGCGCGTGACCGTCGGCTCGGCCTGTGCCGATCGCAGGTCGTCACGCGGGGGGCTGAAGACGTCGAGAATCCAGCACTCGTTCAGTTCGTCGTCTCCGATGAACAGCGAGTCGCCGTGCCACACCTGGGCAGGGGCGAGGTAGATCTCCCCCGCTGCCAGTGTCGTTCGTTCCTCGCTGTCGACCTCGCCGATCCGAAAGTCGAGTGCACCACGGAAGACGATCCCGAGCTGTTCATGGCTGTCGTGCTGGTGCAGGTACGAGCCCGTGGCACCGCCATCGATCCGCCAGAAGCAGAGCTGCAAGCTCTCACCCGTGATGACACGCCGCCGGAAGCCGGGCCGCGTCGTTTGTTCGAATGCCGCGTCGTCGAAGAAGTGGCAGTACTGATCGGAGTAGGCGACCGTCATGATTCGTCTCCTGTCCGGTCCGCTGCATTCCGGGCGCGATGTGTGGTCGACGCCCGATCCCTGCCGTACTTGGCGATGTCGCCGGCCAGATCGAGCGGCCGCACGATGGCCTGATTCTTCTCGTCACCCCAGAGTTCGGGCGGGGTCAACCACATCACTTCGAACTCGATGCCGTCCGGATCGAATGCGTAGAGGCTCTTGTTCACACCATGGTCCGACTGGCCTCTGAGCGCACCGGCCGCGGAGAGTCGAGCGTGCAGGTCCTCGAGATCGCCGAGAGTCGGCACCTCCCAGGCGATGTGATACAGCCCGACTTGTTCTTGACCAGCGGTGCTCGAACCAGCCTGCTCACCGATCGTGAAGCACGCGAGGTCGTGATGATTCGGCGAGCCAGGTGCGCGGAGAAACACGAAGGCACCGTTCGGGTCTTCGACCATCGTCTCGAAGCCGAGCACCTCGGTGTAGAAGGCCTGATGCCGACGTGCGTCACGCACGTAGAGCACCGCGTGGTTCATGCCGGTGATCATGTTGGAGAACTCCTCGACCATCAGGTCGTGCCGACGACGGTCGTCGACTCATTCGGTCTGATGGTCAGACCATAATCTGACCCGAGCCCCTGCTGTCAAGTCGGATCTGATGCGGCCTCGTCATGAGACCCGTCTCACCAGCTCGGCTGGTCAGGCGTCGAGGAGTGCGCGGGTGTCGGCGGCGTATGGCTGAGACGGCACGGCACCTGGATTGGTGGTCGCCAACGCCCCCGCAGCCGCAGCGAACCTCAGCGCATCGGCCACCGTGTCGCCGAGCGCAAGGCGGCATGAGAACGAACCGCAGAACGCGTCGCCCGCACCCGTTGTGTCCACCGGCTGGACCGAGAACGGTTCGACGCGATGCAGCGACCCATCGGTGAGATGCTCAGCACCAGCGGCGCCGAGTGTGACCACAAGATGCTCGACGTGAGACGCGACGGCATCGCGCCCGCCGAGCAACTCCACTTCGTGCTCGTTCGGAATGATCACGTCGCAGAGATCGAGGAGCTCACCCGGCAAGAGAACGGCCGGCGCCGGGTTGAGCACCGTGATCGCTCCGGCGCCACGGGCGAGGTCAAATGCCTGTGACACCACGTCGAGACTCGTCTCCAACTGAGCGAGCACGACGCGCCCGGTCGGCATGCCGTCGAAGGAGAACGCCCCATTGGCTCCCTGAATCACGATGATCGAGTTCTCGCCGGCGTCGTCGAGTGTGATGGCGGCGCGACCGGTCGGCTGGTCGTCGATCGTGCCCAACCAGGTGTCGTCGATCCCCTCGCTCCGCACGATGTCGCGCAGGAACGTGCCCGCGTGGTCACCGCCGACGGCACCAACGAGCGCCACCCGAGCACCCGAGCGAGCAGCGGCAACCGCCTGGTTCAGCCCTTTCCCACCGGCGAACTCGAGATAGGTCCTCCCGATCAGCGTTTCACCAGGCAACGGATGGCGTTCCGTCCGGACGACAAGATCGAGGTTGAGACTGCCGACGACGACGACATCAAAATCTGACATGACACGACTCCAGAACGATGGGTGACGATGGGTGACGACGGGTTCAGCACCGGATCTTGGGTGCGGTCAGACCAGGCGGTCGATCAAGCTGCGCTCGACCGCTCGAAGGTGAGCGACCCCTTCGGCTGCGGAGCGTTCGACATCACCAGCCGCCACTGCCGACGCCAGCCGGGCATGTTGTATTGCCGTCTCACTCTCGATGCGACTGACCTCACTGCGGTTCGCATCATCGGACAGCAACGAATCAACACCTTCGGATCGGAACAACCGAGCGAGCACCTTGCCGTACAGCTCGACGAGCAACGGATTGCCGCACGCCGTGGACAGCGCCGTGTGGAAGGCACGGTCCATCTCACGAAAAGCGGACAGGCTCATGTCGTCGGTGAAGCGCTCGGCAATTGCGCTGATGTTGCGGCGCTCCTCGTCGCTGGCACGTTCGGCAGCGAGTTCGATCATGGGGACTTCGAGCAGTCGACGGGTCTCGAAGAGTTGCTGAACGAACTGCTTTCGGTCGTCGACCTCGTCGAAGGAGACGTCGGGCAGCTGCTCGGCAACAAACGAACGGTTGCCACGTCGCACGACGACACCGAGTGAAAGCAACCCCTGCATGGCTTCACGTACAGACGTGCGGGCGACACCGAACTGCTCGGACAGCGAACGTTCCGACGGGACGCGCGCGCCGGGCTCGAGAACTCCCGTGGTGATCCGCTCGAGTAATTGATCTCGGATCTGGGAGCTGAGGGTCTCACGCGAAATCGGGTTGAACGTCAGATCATTGATCGATTTTGTCACGGGCTTCGTCGCAGGTTCGGACATCGGGGGGCCTCTCATCGGTCCGGTGGTCAGACCATTCGTCCAGATTGTACCGCGTCTTGACGGGGTGATCTCATCCCGCGATCAGACCAGTAGTGGTCAGACCATCAGACCTTTGCTACGGTCACTGCCAGACCAGAGGGAGACCCATGAGTGACATGACCACCGCACCAGACACCGCCGACGACGCGGCAACCCACGAGCTCCGGCCCAAATCGTCACGCTGGACGCACATCGCGTTGCGCGTGTCCGACATCGACGCCACGATCGCCTGGTACCTCA
>JAJCXU010000326.1 GCA_029263275.1 Ilumatobacter sp. | reverse complement strand
GCAACTCGGCGCCGGGCACACCCCCGAAGGCCGAACCGGAATTGGTCAACACCTCCAGCAAGACTCGGAGATCACCGCACGACCGGCCGAGCGGACCGAACACACTGAGGTCGCCTGCCGTCAATGAACCTGCCGGACCGGGAATGTGCCCGCGACCCGAGACCAAGCCGTGGGTCGTCTTCAACCCGAAGACCCCGTTTAACCCGGCCGGCTGGCGGATCGAGTTGCCGATGTCGCTGCCGATCTCGGCCGTCGTGAAACCGCAGGCAACTGCCACTGCTGCTCCACCCGACGATCCACCGGACGTCCGGCTGAGGTCCCACGGATTGTTGGTGATGCCGTACACGTCGTTGTAGGTCTGGTGGTCGCCCGCGTAGTACGGCACGTTGGTTTTCGCCCACACGATCGCGCCAGCGCGGCGGAGCAACCGCACGACGTCGGCATCGCGCGTCGGCACGTGACCGGAGAGCTCTGGGGCGCCAGCGGCCGTCACCAGATCGAGCGTCTCGTAGCAGTCCTTGATCGTCATCGGCAGACCGTGGAGCGGGCCGCACGGGTCGCCGGCGGCGCGAGAGTTGTCAGCAGCGGTTGCCTCAGCCCGAGCGCGTTCCATGTCCATCGCGACCACGGCGTTGACCGCCGGATTCATCCGCTCGATGTTGGCGAGCATTCCATCGAGCAGCTCAACGCTCGACACCTCGCGCCGTTTGAGCGCGATCAGGAGCTGCATGGTGGTTGCGGTCGCCAGGTCAAGTGTGGTCACACCGCGACAGTAGCGATGACGCGCGTCGCCGCGCTGATCGATGGACCGTTGACCAGCGCGACGGTTGTGCGGGTGGTCAGCGGTCGATCAGCTTCTTGTCCTGCTGCTTCGACCGTTTGGCGTCGCGCTTCTCCTTGAGGGTCTTGCCAACCTTCTTGCCGTCTCGGCGTTGCGGGGATTTGGCCATGAGTGTCTCCTTTGTTGTCGGCTGAGAGTGTGGATCACGCCGGAGCCTGGGCGATCAGGCCCTGGTCACGCGGCTCGATCGCGTTCTTCCGGCGCGGCGTCGCCGTTCGACTCCGACGGATCGGACGTGGAGGCGAGTCGGATCCAGGGGCGACCGAGCAGCACACCCGGCGAACGGGGGGAGGGCGCGGACCGGTCGGTCTCGACAATGGTCCGGGGGACAGGCTGCGACATGGGTCTCCGTTGAGCAATGGCTCAGAGGAGGCGACCGCATCGTGTCGACGCCGAGCGCCGAGCGTCAGAAGAGGTCCCCGGTGAGTCGGTGAAGTAGCAACGTAGCACCCTGGTCCTCAGGCCATCGGCCGCCGACCCGCGGCGGTCAGGCCGCCATTCCGACTTCGAACTGCATCGCCGGTCAACGCCGGTCAACGCCGGAATCCCAATCGGTTCCGGGGCGCCGACGACCACGAGGTATGAAGCGACAGCGGAAACGATCGAACAGCTACCGAGCGTCGCACGGCCGCGGATCGGGTCCGCTTGCGGGCGCTCGCAGGATGCGATCGGCGATCCGTGCCAGTTGCCCCACCTGGGCTCGGGTGAGCGGGTCGAAGATCAACCGACGCACTTCAGAAACGTGCCCTGGGGCCGCGGCGGCCAGCGCCGCGAACCCATCATCGGTGAGCGTCGCCAGGGTGGATCGTCCGTCGGCGGGGTCAGGGCGCCGGGTGAGCCACCCGGCCTTCTCGAGGCGGGCCGCAACTTGTGAGAGTCGAGGGAGCGACCCTTCAGTCGATTCCGAGAGTCTGCTCATCGAGAGCGTGCGGTCCGGTGCTCCCGACAGGATGACCATCACCTGATAGTCGAAGTGCGTCATGCCTGCGTCGGCTCGGAGTTGGCGGTCGAGTGCAGCGGGCAGTCTCACGAGCACTGTCATCAGCCCGATCCAAGCGTTGCGCTCTTCTGCGTCAAGCCACTGCGTGTCGTCACCAATCGTCATCTGCTGATTCTTTCTCAGATCAGCCTGCGCTGGAGGTACCGAACCGGTAGCCCGAACTCGACATCCAGCCCATGACGTTCTCTTCGTGGTACTGCCGGTGGCCGAGGTCGTTGCCAGCAGCGCCCACGGCGACCATGCCCGGGATGAAGTGTTCCTCACGGGGATGAGCGACACGAGAAAATGGTGCGTCTTCCCAAGCGACCAGGCGGCTGACACGCTCGTCGGCGCTGCTGTCGACCATCGTCTCGGTGAGCCACGTATCGAAGGTCTTCGACTCGTGGGGCACGTTGCGTACTCGCATGTTGTGATAGCTGGGAACGCCGCTACAGATGATGAGGACGTTCTCGTCTCGCAGCGGGGCGAGTGCACGCCCCACCGCGAGGTGTTCAGCCGGGTCGAGACCTTCGCGGAGCGACATCTGGAGAATCGGCACACGTGCCTCCGGGAAGGCGACGTACATCGGAGCGAAGACCCCATGGTCGAAGCCACGCGTGTCGTCCGAGCGCACCGGGATCCCGGCATGGGACAGGAGCTCGACGACTCGAGCCGCGACCTCTGGCGCTCCAGGTGCCGGATACTGGATCTCGTAGGTGTGCTGCGGGAACCCGTAGTAGTCGTAGAGCATCGGCGGATGTGCGTTGGTCTGCACCGTGAACTCGGGCTCCTCCCAATG
>JAJCXU010000325.1 GCA_029263275.1 Ilumatobacter sp. | reverse complement strand
GCCGCGATCATGCGGCGCGTCGTTTGGGTGGGCCGGTGTTCCTGATGGTGCCGTCGGGTGTGGTGATCGTGAGCTCACGATTCTTGCCGAGGGTGATGATCCAGCCGTCGTGGTGGATCTTGGTGTGGTGGCCGGCGCAGACGGGCACGAGATTGTCGAGATCAGTCAATCCACCGTGGCGCCACCAGACGATGTGATGCAGTTTGCATTGTGCGTAGGTGGTGGTGCATTCGGGGATTGCACAGGTGGGGTAGAGGGCGCGGAGTGCTCGGCGTTGTGCTCGGTTGGCGAGTCGGGTGGTTCGGCCGAGGGTGAGTTCGCCGGGAGCGTGCAGCACCACACCATTGCGCACGACAACGGCGCGCACGTCTGCGTTTGGTGCGAGTTCGACGAGTACTCGTGGCGGGATCTCGACGGGCAGGCTCCACTCAGCGACGGGGCCGTCGGTTTCTGGTGCGTCGGCGTCGATGACGACGATGTATTCGGGGCGTCCTGTGGTTCGGCTGGGGGCTTGTCCGGTGAGGAGTCGGTCGAGTGCGTGTGCTGCGAGGAATTTCTGTTTCTCGATCGGGTCGGTCGGGCACAGTTCCGGGACTTCTTCGGCGAACAGGGTGTTGACGGTCTGTATGAGTCGTTCGGCGAGTTTGACGCCGGTGAGTGGGTCGAATCGGCCGCGGATGTTCCACATGCCTTCGGCGTCGGTCCAGGTGTTGACTCGGACGTTGGATCGTTGGCGTCGGAGTCGGTCCATGCCGTCGCCGGTTTGTAGTCGTTTGATTTCGACTCGGATTCGGTCGGCGAATTGGTCGATGGTCGCGTCCGCAGCCACATCGGCCAGGTCGTTGGCACGTTCGAAGAGTTGGTCTCGTTTGTCTTCGTCGAGTTGTTTGGAGCCGCGGGTGAGTGCGTCGACGTGATCGGCGGTGATGGTGCCGTCGGCGAGCGCGTCGGCCAGTGATGGTGTGGCGTCGAGTGTGTTGGCTCGGTCGCGGGCTTTGCTGGCGCGGTTCAATGATGTTTTGCCGGCTGCTGCGATGATTGGGTCGGGCGTTGACGTGACGTTGGCGAGCTGGGAGATGAGTGCTGATTCCTGGGCGTCGGCCCATGCTCTGACTTCGCGTGTCGCGACCAACGCTCGCTCAATCTCGGCGGTGCCAGCCTCTGTTGCCGAACGGACGGCGACGACGCGTTTGGCGCGCTCGGCAACATCGATCGGTCTCATGTCTCCCACCATAAACATGAGGTGTCACAGAGTTGAGTTGGCCAGCTTTCCGAACGCGGACGCCCTGTCCGCAAACCGACACAGAGCGATCAGCCAAGGTTTCTGGCGGGGACCAGTCGGCGGGAAGTGCGTTGGCGTATTGTGTGAGTAGGCGCCTCGGCTCGACCGCTGGGGCCTGCACATCGGAGGTAGTCGATGACCAGTTCGAATGATCCCGGGTACGTAGCAATCGACGTGACGTCGAAGATGGGCGTCCTCGACGACACGACGTGTGTCGAGCTGCTGGAATCGACACCGATCGGCCGTATCGGGTTCGCGACCGATGATGAGTTGCTCGTGCTCCCCATCAACTTCAGGTGGTACGAGCAGAGTGTCGTGTTCCGGACCCTCGAGGGCCACAAGCTCGCCGCTGCTGCCGAGCAGCAACACGTCTGCTTCGAAGTCGACCACTGGGATGCCGACAAGCGGACAGGCTGGAGCGTGGTGGTGCAAGGTGTCACGCACGAAGTCACGAACTGGGCTGAAGAGGCCCGGCTCGACGACCTCGGGCTCGTCCCTTGGGCCCGGGCAGAGTGGCGGCCGGTCTGGGTCCGAATTGAGCCCACGATGATCTCGGGTCGCGTCCTTCGCTGAGCTCACGCTCTTCGAGAACGAGGCGTTCTCGACCGGGACGCGATCGACCGTTCTGCTCGACTCGAGATCGTCACGGGATTGTGGGCGGTGACTCGAGGACGGATCGTTGGTCCTTGATGTTGTTGAGAATGGCCTCGGTTCGCTCGGTCATGCCGAGGCCCCCGGTCGCGGGCCATGTCGCGATCTCGGTCTTGGCGAAGCCGACCCACTTGACAATCAAGTCGAAGAACTCGAGTTGGAACGTGGCGAAGAGCACGGAGAGATGGGTTCGCTGCGGGAAGGGGTGCAGGCCATCGAGGTAGCCGGTGTTGATCGTGACGACCTGCGAGCGTTTCTCGGCGGCATCGGCGGCCATCTCGTCCAGCGCTGCAGCGAGATCATCGATGCTGCCGTTCTCAGCGAACAGCAGCCGCAGGAGAGCTTCGGCTTCAAGCAGCGGAGGCTGCGGTGATGTTGTCATCCACCCCTGCAGCGCTGCCCGGCCCTCATCGGTGATCGTGTACATGGTGCGATTGCGCTGACCCACCGACTCTTGGAGTGCGGTGGCGAGGCCGTGCTCGACGAGCTTCTTCGGCTCGGCGTAGAGGAGCCGCTCGGACTTGGGCCAGGCAAAACGCAAGCTCCGAGTCGCCTGCTGTGCAAGTTCGTATGCAGCCCATGGACGGATAGCGAGGAGCCCCAACACGGCGTAGGACGATGTGGTGAGACGGGAGGCCATTTCTTGACAATACTGCAAAGTGCAGTAGTTTGAATAGTGCAGCATGCAGTATCGAATTGACCGCTTGAGTGGAAAGAAGGCGACATCGCATGGACGTATCGGACTACATCGGATTCGTCGCCTCGGAGGGCGAGCTGTTCGCCTCCGCGGCTGAGCACGGCGAGTTGAGCGTTCGGATCGCACCCTGCCCCGAGTGGAACATGGGCGATCTCGTCCGTCACCTCGGGATGATCCACCTGTGGGCAGCGGCCAACGTGGCGTTTCCAGCATCTGATTGGCTCGATGTTGAGGAACTTCCGGACTTGGTTCAGTATTGGCCCGAACTGGCAGGGGAGTCCGGTCGATATCCGGATGACACCGAATTGGTCGCTTGGTATCGCGACACCCTGGCCAACCTGATCGAGGTGCTGAAGTCAGCGCCTGCCGACGTTGCCGCCTTCACCT
>JAJCXU010000324.1 GCA_029263275.1 Ilumatobacter sp. | reverse complement strand
CTTCGGGCTGGGCTTCTTCTGCTACCTGGTGGGCGGCGGAATCGACGAACTGTTCTTCTCGGCCAAGCTGCCGAACCCGACGTTCGGAACGGGCGGCGTCATGTGGGCCTCACTCACTCTGGCCCTGCTGACCTTGCCGGTCGTGATCGTCGCCACGGAAGAGTCGCTCTCGGCCGTGCCGAACTCGATGCGCGAAGGCTCGTACGCCTGCGGCGCGACCAAGTGGCAGACCATTCGGCGCATCGTCTTGCCGCGTGCGGCTCCGGGCATCATGACCGGCGCGATCCTGGCCATCGCGCGCGGTGCCGGAGAGGTGGCGCCCCTGATGCTCGTCGGAGCGGTAAAGCTGGCGCCCGAGCTGCCGCTGGACGGGGTCTTCCCCTTCGTCCACGCGGAGCGCAGCTTCATGCACCTCGGCTTCCACATCTTCGACCTGGGGTTCCAGAGTCAGAACAGCGAGGCCGCCAAGCCCATGGTCTACACGACTACGCTCTTGCTCATCGCGATCATCGTCGCGCTCAACCTGCTCGCCATCTGGGGGCGCGCGCGACTACGGAGAAGATTCCATGGAAACTCGATCTGAGCCCGTGCCCGCAATCGAGAATGAGTCGCGGGATGTCCTGCAGCCCCAACCCCGGCGGTCGGTCGTGAACAAGAACCCCGAGTCCCCGCAACCCACTCGCCCCGGCAGCGGTGCCCCCAGCCGGATTCCCGGTGGCAGCTCGATCGTGGAGAGCGACGTCCGCGAGGGCGGGTTGTTCGAGTCGATCTCGCAGGGCGCGACGTTCGACACCGTCGTTCACGAAGGGGTCGAGACGAGCAATCCGGCGCTCGAGATCCAACGACTGCAGTTGTGGTACGGCGACACGAAGGCGCTCCACGAGGTCAGCATGCCCGCGCCGCACGGCAAGGTGACGGCGTTGATCGGCCCGTCCGGTTGCGGCAAGTCGACCCTGCTGCGCATCGCATCAGGCCTCGAAACTCACACCGGCGGCGACTGCAATGTCGACCGCGACTCGATCGGCTATGTCTTTCAGGACGCCACGCTCTTCCCATGGCGCACTGTCCGCAAGAACGTCGAGTTGATCGCCGAACTGCACGGCGAAAGCTCCGCGGCAATGGCAGAACGCGTCGACGAATCACTGGCGTTGGTCAACCTCGACGAACACGAGGACAAGTATCCGCGCCAACTCTCCGGCGGCATGCGGATGCGTGCCTCGCTGGCCCGGTCGCTCGTCCTCCAGCCCGACGTGTTTCTGTTCGACGAACCATTCGGTGCCCTCGACGAAATCAGCCGCGAGCGGCTCAACGACGAACTGCTCTCGCTGTTCAAGACCAAGAACTTCGCCGGCCTCTTCATCACCCACTCGATTGCCGAGGCAGTGTTTCTCTCGACGCGCGTTCTGGTCATGTCGGCCCGCCCCGGGCGAATCGTCGCTGACTACGAAGTCCCCTTTGAGTATCCGCGCAGCCACGACATCCGCTACGAGTCGGCGTTCGCAGAACTGTCCGGCAAAATCTCTCACGACCTGCGAGGAGCGCACCCGTGACCGCACTCGACGATCCCGCACACAGCGCCGAGGCTGTGGCCAAGGCTTCCACTGCGGAGACCCCTGCGCCTCCGTCCAAGTCGGACGACGCCAAACGATTCGCCGGACCGGCAATCGTCTTCACCCTGTTCATCGCGTTCTGGTACGTCACGCACCACTTCTTGATGTCCGTGCCGAAGAAGCCGCTGGTTCCCGTCCCTCACCGGGTGGTCCAGGAATCGATCCTGACGTGGAACATCGAACGCGGCTCCGCCGGGTCGCGCACAGGCGGAGGCCTGCTCAAACTGCTCGAGGGCCTGTGGTCCTCCGTCCAGGTGGCGGCGCTGGGCTTGGGCATCGCCATTGCGCTGGGCTTCTTCTTGGCGACGCTGATGAGTCAGGCCAACTGGGTACAGAACTCGCTGTGGCCGTTCCTCATCGCGTTGCAGGCGATGCCGATTCTGGCATTCGTTCCGCTGATCGGCACGGTGATCGGATTCAACTTCAAGGCACGCGTGATGGTCTGCGTGATCATCGCGATCTTCCCGATCGTCGCCAACACATTGTTCGGCCTCCTCAGCGTCGACAAGGGCTATCACGAGCTGATGTCGCTCAACGGCGCCTCGCGCTGGACACGGTTGATCAAGCTGCAGTATCCGGCAGCCATGCCATCCATCTTCACCGGGCTGCAGATCTCGGCGGGCCTCTCCGTGGTCGGCGCGGTGGTCGGTGACTTCTTCTTCCGACAGGGCGAGCCCGGGCTCGGCCGATTGATCAACCTGTACCAGAACTCCACCGAATACGAGCAGATGTACGGCGCTGTCGTGATGTCGGCAGTGTTGGGAATTGTCGTCTTCGTCCTGTTTGGTTGGCTCGGCAACCGAGTGGTCGGCAACTGGCACGAAAAGCGCTCCAACTGACCGCGCTCGTCGCCGCGTGTGACTCTCGCCGCAGCCACGAAACAAGAAGTTCACACTTGCAGTTCGGGGCACCTTTCTCGTTCTCGTATGGTGTGGGGCCACCGGCGTCAACGCTCCGGTCCACCACCACACCTCCAGGGGGAGACACCCAATCATGCGAAACACTCGCCTGACCAAGCTGGCTGCATTCGGTGCAGTCGCCGCCATCTCAGTTGCCGCATGCGGCAGCGACGACGACGCATCGTCTGATACCGAAGCGCCCGCCGACACCGAAGCACCTGCTGCCACCGAAGCGCCCGCCGACACCGAGCCGATGAGCGACGGCGTCGACCTCGCTGCGGTTTGCCCGGAGACCATCGTCATTCAGACCGACTGGTTCCCCGAGGCCGAGCACGGCGCGCTGTACCAAATGGTCGGCGAGAACCCGTCCATTGACGCCGATGCCAAGGTCGTCAGCGGCCCGCTCGTCGCCCACGGCGGCGTGGAGACCGGTGTCAACATCGAGATTCGTACCGGCGGCCCCGCGATCGGGTTCCAGCAGGTCGTGTCGATCATGGCCCAGGACGCCGACGTCACATTCGGCTACGTCGCAACCGACGAAGGGATCGAGAACTACGCCGACAATCCCACGACGGCGTTCGTCGCTCCGTTGGAGATCAACCCGCAAATCATCATGTGGGACCCCGCGACCTATCCCGACGTCGAAACCATTGCCGACCTCGCGACGGCCAAGGACGGCGAAGGTGTCACCATTCGCTACTTCGAGAGCGGCGCCTACATGCGCTTCCTGACCGCCAGCGGCCAGGTCACCGACGCACAGCTCGACGGCAGCTACGACGGCGGCCCCTCGGTGTTCATCGCCGAGGACGGTGCCATCGCACAGCAGGGCTTCGCATCGGCTGAGCCTTACAACTACGAGAACGTCATCACCGACTGGGGTCGGCCGGTCAACTTCCAGCTGATCCATGACGCTGGCTGGCAGACCTACGCCGCACCGCTGGCCGTGATCGACTCGAAGAAGGACGAGCTCAGCGATTGCATGGCCGCCTTCACACCGATCGTGCAGACCGCAACGATCGACTACATCAACGACCCCGCGGCGACCAACGTGTTGATCGTCGACGCCGTCAACGCATACAACGACTTCTGGACCTACGACGCCGAGCTCGGCGCCGCATCAGTGGCGTTGCAGCTCGAACTCGGCCTGGTCAGCAACGGCCCGGACGACATCCTCGGCAACTTTGACGAAGCCCGCCTCACCGGCTTCATCGAAGCCGCTGGCCCGGTGTTCGGCGTCGAGGGCCTCACGCCCGCCGACCTGGTGACCAACGAGTACATCGACGAGTCGATCGGACTCTGAACACCTGAACATCTGAACATCTGAACACGTACTGACGAAGGCATGTAGATCTTGCGCACATTGTGCGCAAGGTGTGCATGCCTTCGTCGCGTTCAGGTCATCGGGAGTTCGAACGCGGCGATCTCGCCCAGCGCATCGCCGAGCGTTGCCACCGCGCCATCGAACAGTTGCTGGCCGAGTTCGGCAGTCGCCGGGAGCGGGTCGCCGATGTGACCGTCTGGTCCGAAATCGTTCGACAGCCATCCGAACGCAACCGAACCGCCGAACTTGACGTGCTGGTTTCCAGCGAGCTGGTCGGGCACGTTCCGTGTCGCCACCGACATGTCAACCAGTTCGGGCGCGAGGTGCAACATCAACGAGGTCTCGTCAGTTCCACCGTGAATGCCCATGCCGAGTTCGCCCGCAGCGGAGTCGCCGCCTTGGTCCGGAGGGATCGAGGGGTGGGCCAGGAAGGTCATCAGCCCGTGTGCCAACCGGAGTTCGCGGTTGGCCGCAGCGACGAGCGCCGAGTTGCCGCCGTGGCCGTTGAGAAACACCAGCTTGCGCGCCGGCGTCTTGGCAATGCAGCGTCCGATGTCGTCGAGCACGGCCAGCAGGGTCGATGCCGACAACCAGATCGTGCCCGAACTCCAGGCGTGCTCATTC
>JAJCXU010000323.1 GCA_029263275.1 Ilumatobacter sp. | reverse complement strand
GATCAGCGCACCGAGCATCACGAGTGCCATGAAGCCCGCGGTCATGATGGCCACACGCCAGCCGATCAGCAAGAGACTCACGAAGGCGACGGCGAGCAAGCCGGTCAGCAAGTTGGTCGTGAGCGACGACAGCTGCTGGCGCACGCTGGTCGCGAAGTCAGCGGTAATCGCCGCGGAGAATCCCTCGGCGAGCGGCGACTCTGCGCTCGCGAGGCGCCCTTCGATCAGGTCAGAGAACTCGAGGACGTCGCGGTCCGTGGTCTCGCTGCGGATCAGTCCGATCGCGATGGCGTCCTGATAGCCGGAACTGTCGAGCGCGACACGCGTGAATCGAGTGAGACGTGTTTCGACATCGCCCGACGCCGGATCGATCGACTCGGTTTCCAGTTCGCGCACCGCGGCGACTCCGACATCGCCTTCTGCTGCCAGGTACGCGCTGAGCAGCTCGGCTTGAGCCTGCAACTCGGCCGGGGTTGCGTCCGCTGGCCCCACGATCGAGACCAGCGTGTCGTACTGCCCGACGAACCGTGCCGCGTTGATCGGGTTGTAGAGAATCTCGGCGCCATCCGGCACGGTCAGATCGAGGGCGAGCAGACGCGCAGTTCCGACGTCGGAACTCATCCCCGATTCGAACTCGACGACCACGGAGTAAGCACTTGGCAACGCCACCGACTGAGTCGACACGACGCCCTCGACCTCACTGAACGCGGCTTCGAGCGGAATGACGACGTCTCGATCCACCGTCTCGGCATCGTCGACGAAGTACGTCCCGGCAACGACCGTGATGGGCGTATTGATCGGCGGAAAACCCTCGCGATCGAGGCCGAACCCGAACGCCGAGACACCCGCGATCAACACGACGATCAACACGCCAAACGTGGCTTGCCAGCGGCGTGCCGCGCCCGCGGCAATGGTGGCAATCATCGAGCGACGTGGCGACGAAGGCGCGCGGCGGTCTGTGGAATCGTCGGGAGTGGCCTCTGCGCGCATGGAACGAGTGTCAACACCTGTTCACTCAACCGCAACGAGTCTCCGGTCACACATCCGGACAGGCTGCTCGCTCCGTAGGCGTCGCGTTTCACACGGAGATGGGCAGATGTTCGAGGCCGCGCAAGTTGATGCGACCGTTCCATTCAACGTCGCCCGACACCGCAGCATCGGGGAACCGTCGGAGGAACGTGCCGATCGCGATGGAGGCTTCGAGCTTTGCGAGCGATGCCCCGAGGCAGTAGTGAGCGCCGCTGCCGAAGGACAGATGCTGACCAGCGCCTTCACGACGCAGGTCGAGATCGTCGGCAGTGGGGCCCCACTTCTTCGGGTCGTGGTTCGACGATGCCAGCCCCGCGAGCACGAACATGCCCTTGGGGATGATCGTGCCCTGGAAGTCGATGTCGTCGAGCGTGATCCGTCGTGAGAATTGCACCGGGCTGACGAAGCGCAGCATCTCATCGACCGCCGTCGTGTCGAGTTCCGGGTCGTCACGCCAGATCGCCGCCTGCTCGGGATTGCGGAGCAACTCGTAGATGCCCGTACCGATGAGGTTGACCGTGGTCTCGTGACCGGCGACGAACAGCACGGTGACTTGGTCGCGCAGCTCGACCGGCGTCAATCGATCGCCGTCTTCCTCCGCGGCGATCAGCGCGGTGAGCAGGTCGTCGCCCGGGTTCTCGCGCTTCCAGCGGATGACCTCGTCGATGTGTGCGTTCATCGCATTGGACGCATCACGAATCTCGATGAACGCATCGATGGCCAACATCGGATCGAGCGACTTCACCAGCGTTCCTGACCACGCGGCGATCTGTTCCTTGTCGGTCTCGGGCATGCCCAACATCTCGGAGATCACGTCGAACGGCAGTGGAAACGCCAGTTCCTTGACGACGTCGCCGCCGCCTGCGGCCTCGATCTTGTCGAGCGCACCGTCGACCAATTGCTGGATGCGCGGCCGCAACGCCTGAATTGCAGCGGGCGTGAACGCCTTGCTCACGAGGCGCCGCAACCGAGTGTGGTCTGGCGGGTCGGTGTTGAGCATCGACGAATCGCGCTCGAACTCTTCGCCAACGGCTTCGATCATCTCCGCCATCCGGGCTTCGTCGCGGACTTCGATCTTCTCGTCCATGACGCTCATCGACGGGTCGCGCAGCAGGCGGAAGACGTCGTCGTGGTCGAACAACACCCAGAGGTCGACCATCGACAGGTGCACCGGTTGGCCCTCGCGCATTTCCGCGAAGTGCGGATACGGATTCTCCATGTAGCCAGGTTCGAGCGGGTTGAACATCGGAGACTCGGTGGGCGCTGCACTGCTCTCGGCCGTCATGTCACGACAGTAAACGAGTCCTGATCGACCGTGGGGTGAGATCGGTCACGGGCAGGTGTTCTCGTCGTCGCCCTTCTTGACGACGTAGAGGATCGCGTCGAATTCGCCGATCTTCTCGCCGGGCTCTGGGTCCTGCGCGACAACGATCCAGTTGCGATCCCAGATCTGGCGACGGCCTTCACCGGTCGCGTCTTTGCTCTTGGAACCAAAGACACCATGATCCTGGATCTCGTCTTGGGCCGCCTGTAGGCCGCGACAGATCAGGTCGGGCATTCGTTTGTCTTCTGGGCTGTCACCACCGAGCAGGTTCGTTCCGTCGTCCGCTTCGTCGGTCTCAGTCGCTGGATCGGTGTCAGTCGTGGGGTCGGTGGACCCGGTGTAGACGTCGTCGGGCAGCACCAACGTCACGTCGGTGGGCGCCAACTCGGATTCGCTCGGGAGCGGTTCGCCACCGTTCCCCCCGGCGGGGTCGACGATGTTGCCGTCGGCGTCGATCACGATTGGCTCGTCGGTGATGGCGATGTCACGCCCACCACCGATCGACGCGTCGAACGTGGCCTTTGGTTCGTCGACGACGGTTCCGATCGAGAGTTGCTCGGCCTCATCATCACCGGCGAGAGACAGCAGCGTGAATGCCGCCGCCGCGATCAGGACGACGACACCGACTCCGAGCGCCACGGCTTCGACCGCGAACGAACTGCGCGGTTTCGATGTCTCACTGTCGTCGCTCACCCGTGCAGTCTGGCCGATCTCAGCCGATCTTGGTGATGGTGACCGTGCCGAACGGGTTCTGCGCGGCCGCCGCGGCGAACGCTGCGTCGTCGGGTCCCGAGATGGGTTGCTGCGGCTGCGTGTTCGCGTTGGGCGACGTGAACGCTGAACCGCTGTCGGTCCCCGCGTCATAGTTGCCGAGCGGGAAAGTCACCGACTCGATCCACTGCCCGTCGACGAATGTTGCCCGGCCGGCGAAGCCGACGAACCAATCCGGGCTCGGCGCAAGCATGGTCACGAGTGAGATTCGGTGGTCGAACTGGGCGACGTCCACATCGAAGGATCGGCCGCCGGCGGCAACGTGTGTCACGTCGACGTTGCTGTTCAGTTCACCGACCAGCGTGCTCGTGATGCCGCGTTCTGCCATTGCCTCGATGCCCGACGATGCCTGGGTGCCGACGGCGAACATCGCTCCTGGCGTGGCGTGCACGGCGATAACCGGTGCCGACACATGGGCGTTGCTCGGGAGCGTGCCCGGGTGCGTGCTGCTCGTCCAGTCGATGTTCACGGTGACTCGGTAACGCGCCGTCGGAGTCGCGGGTGGCGGGTTGACCTGCACTTGGGTGCCTCGGTCTGCAGGCGCAGTGACGGTCGCGCCACCGGAGATCATCGGGCCCATCGCGATGGCCGACGTGGCGACGGCCAGGCCAATCGATGCCACAGCAGCAGTGGTCAATGCCCGGCGAATCACGAACTGGACGGTAGCGAAGCGCATTTCGGTCGCCGAGCAGCTGATCGTGAACATTTGCGAACTCTGTGGGCGCGGCGGTGCAGGATGGACACATGCAAGATCCGATGCTCGAGGCGCTCCGTTCGTTGACCGGTCGGCCCGACGCCGACTTCCGCCCCGATCAGCGCGAGGCGATCGAGGCACTCGTCGAGCGACGCGATCGCGTGCTGGTGGTCCAGCGGACCGGGTGGGGCAAGAGTGCTGTCTACTTTCTGGCCACCCACCTCCTTCGTCAGCAGGGCTTCGGGCCAACGCTGCTGATCTCGCCACTGCTGGCGCTCATGCGCAACCAAATCGATGCTGCCGAGCGACTGGGCCTGCGGTGCATGACGGTCAACTCCTCGTCGGCCACCACCGTCGACGAACTCAGCGCCCGGCTCGAAGCCGACGATGTCGATCTCGTCCTCGTCTCTCCTGAGCGTTTGGCCAATCCCGACTTCGCCGGCAAGGCGATGCCGATCCTCGGTCGCCGCCCTGGCCTCGTGGTCATCGACGAAGTGCACTGCATCTCCGACTGGGGCCACGACTTCCGACCCGACTACCGACGAATCGGCCGGCTCATCGCCAACTTCGGCGACGGCAGTGTTCCCGTCCTTGGCTGTACCGCCACAGCGAACAGCCGAGTCGTCGAAGACGTCGCCCAACAGCTCGGCGCTTCGATCACCACGTATCGCGGCCAGCTCGGTCGCGAGGGGCTAGCGCTCAGCGCAGTACGCCTGCCTCGTCAAGCCGAGCGCCTCGCATGGCTCGCCGAGCAACTCGCCGAGCTCCCCGGTTCGGGAATCATCTACTGCCTCACCATCCGCGACGTCGAGAACGTCACCAGCTGGCTCAAACGCCAAGGCCACGACGTCGAGGGCTACACCGGCGCCACCATCAGCGACGACCGCGAAGCCATGGAGCGGCGGCTGCAAGCCAACGATCTCAAGGCCCTCGTCGCGACGTCGGCGCTCGGAATGGGGTACGACAAACCCGACCTCGGATTCGTCGTGCACTTCCAAATGCCCGGCTCACCGGTGGCGTACTACCAGCAGGTCGGTCGGGCCGGCCGCGCGCTCGAACACAGCCAGGCACTGCTGCTCTGCGGCAAAGA
>JAJCXU010000322.1 GCA_029263275.1 Ilumatobacter sp. | reverse complement strand
GGGGTCGGCGGCCTCTGCGGCCAACTGGGCGAGGTTCTTGTCGACGGCTTCTTGGCTGCGATCCTGCTTCACCGTCTCCAGGCGCGTGCGCTGCCGTGCTTCGTCCTCGTTGCTGATCTGCAGCGTGTCCATCTCGGCATCGTCGTTGCCCTCACGGAAGTCGCTGACACCGACGATGACGCGTTCGCCTGCGTTGAACTTGCGTTCGAGTTCGTAGGCCGAGTCCGCGATGCGGCCTTGGAACCAGTTCTCGTCGATGCCGGCGATGCAGCCTTCGAGCATCGACCCCTTGCCGAAGTCGTCGAGCTTGGCGAAGATCTCCTCGGCCTGTCGCTCCATCTCGTCGGTCAACTCTTCGACGAAGTACGAACCGCCGAGCGGATCGGCAACGTGGGTCACGTTCGTCTCGTGCGCGATGACCTGCTGAGTGCGCAACGCGATGCGGGCCGACTTCTCGGTCGGAAGCGCCAGGGCCTCGTCCATCGAGTTGGTGTGCAAGCTCTGCGTGCCGCCGAGCACGCCGGCAAGCGCTTCGATCGCGGTGCGAACGATGTTGACCTCGGGCTGCTGAGCGGTGAGCGACACGCCGGCGGTTTGGGTGTGGAAGCGGAGCTGCATCGATTTGGCCAGCTGAGCGCCGTAGCGGTCCTTCATCCAACGCGCCCAGATGCGGCGGGCGGCGCGCAGCTTCGCGATCTCCTCGAAGAAGTCGATGTGGGCGTTGAAGAAGAAGCTGAGTCGTGGTGCGAACGAGTCGATGGGCAGCCCGGCCTGCAGCGCGAGTTCGACGTAGGCGAAGCCGTTGGCGAGGGTGAATGCCAGCTCTTCTGCGGCAGTCGAGCCCGCTTCGCGGATGTGATAGCCGGAGATCGAAATCGAGTTCCATCGCGGCATCTCCGCGGCAGTGAATTGGATCGTGTCGCGGACGAGTCGCATCGACTGCCTCGGCGGGAACACGAACTCTTTCTGCGCTTGGTACTCCTTCAAGATGTCGTTCTGCAGCGTGCCGCCGAGCCGGGCCCGGTTGATGCCCGACTTCTCGGCTTGCGCGACGTACATCGCGAAGATCGGTGCTGCTGGGCTGTTGATCGTCATCGACGTGGTGATTTCACCCAGGTCGATCCCGGCGTACAGGTCCTCCATGTCGGCCAACGAGTCAACGGCGACGCCACACCGGCCGACTTCGCCGAGCGACATCATGTCGTCGGAGTCGAGCCCGAGCAGCGTCGGCATGTCGAAGGCAGTCGACAGTCCGGTTCCGCCTGCTTGCAGGATCTCCTTGAAGCGACCGTTGGTGTCCTCGGCGGTGCCGAACCCGGCGAACATCCGCATCGTCCAGAGCCGCGAGCGGTACATCGAGGCGTGCGGGCCGCGTGTGTACGGGTACTGCCCGGGGAATTCGCCGTCGTCGGGGCCGTAGACCGGATCGAGCGGGATGCCCGACATCGTGGCGTAGTCGTCGTCGCGAATCTTCGACGCCCCGAACGCCTCCTCCCAGATCTCCCGATTGGTCGGCTGAACAGCGTCACTCATACCCGCCAACGTAATTCGCCGAACCCAACTCTGTGTCACCGCAAGCAACGCCTTCCGCCGGATTTGGTGACACAGAAGATGTACCGATGTGCTGTGTCACGGCAAGTAGCGCCTTCCGCTGGATGTCGTGACACAGAACGAGGGGCTGCGGGTCAGGCGGATCGGGGCAATGCCGCGCGTAGTTCGTCGAGCAGCGCGTCTGGCCGGTCGACGACCGATGCGTACGTGAACTGATACGGCCGGTAGCCGTCGGCGATCAGTGCATTGAGCCGTTCGGTGTCGCGCTCGATCTGCTGGGGTGTGCGGTGGTACCGGTAACCCAGGACTTCGACGACGACATTGGTGCCGCGAAACCGAAAGTCGACTCGAACGACTCGATCGCGAGCGCGAGTGAGCACCTGCTGCGTGACCGGCCGCGGCAGACCAGCATCATTCACCAGTTCGAGGAAGCGACGCTCGAGCCAGCTGTGACCCCCACGACCGTGCTCGTACGTGTTGATTGCATCGAGCAGTTTTGGAATTCCGTATCTCCCCCGTGATGCCAGTGCATTGATCCGGCGGTGCAACAAATCCTCGTTGAAGCGGCCATCACGCAGACCTGAATCGAGCGCAATCACCAACTGCTCGAGGGTCGCAGTCCGCGCGAGGTCGATCAGCGTTCGCGCGCCACTGAAGACGGCGACTTGGCTGGCGTGAGCCCGGTCGATGAGATCGAGTTCGGTCGTGGTGTGGATGCGATGGCCGACGCGCTGGATGTTCCGACCGCGCAGCACAGTGACGTCGAAGGGGGCCGCCAGTCGATACCCGTCGAACCCAAGTAGTGCGGCCGCGGTCGGCCCGCTCGCCCAGACGTGGCCACCGATATCGAGCAGAAGTGCTCTGAGATCGGCAAGAGCCGTGACATCGGCGCCGGGGAGTCGGAAGGTCTGACGACCGATTGGGAGGAGGGTGCCGCTCTTGACTCGGCGCCGAAGCTGGTCATCCGAACCGCCCATCGAGTGCGCTTGGCTCCTCGAGACGATTCCCAGCTGACCGTTCGCGACCGACGCAATGCGGCGGTTGAGGTTGGTCATGCCTCGATCCTGCCCGGGCGGTGTCACAGGGTTCGCGGCGCATCCGATTTCATGTGTTCCCTCATTTCTGCTCTGTGTCACAACAAGCGGCGAGTCCCATCGGATGTGGTGACACAGAAACTGGGCCGTCGATCTGTGTCACCGCAAGCAGCGCCTTCCGCCGGATGTGGTGACACAGAAGAAGGTGAGCTACTCGGCGGGAATGACCTTGGCGAGCTCGAGAATTTTGGTCGGGGGGAGGTACTGAGTTGTGACGCGGGCACCGAACGGCGACAGGGCATCCTCGATCGCGTTGGTGATCGCTGCAGGTGCACCGATCATTCCGCCCTCGCCGACGCCGCGGAAGTCGTTCTCGCCACCCGGCGACAGCGTCTCCATGTGGTGCACCTCGACTTCGGGAATCTCCATCGCCGTGGGCACGAGATAGTCCATGTAGGTCGATGACTGCAGATTGGCATCCTCGTCGTACGTGGCCTGCTCGTACAGCACGGCGCCGACACCTTGGGCGACACCGCCGCGGACCTGGCCGTCGACGATGGCCGGATTGATGATCGGGCCGCAGTCTTCGACGACGAGATAGCGCGGGAACGTGACCATGCCCGTGTCGAGATCGATATCGACGATGCAGGCGTGGGTGGCAACCGACCAGCCGCCGTCGCCCTTGCCGCGGTAGCTCTGCAGTG
>JAJCXU010000321.1 GCA_029263275.1 Ilumatobacter sp. | reverse complement strand
GCAGCACGGCCAGTTCGTCGGTCCGGTCCTCGATCCACTGACGGCCGGTCCGGCCGGTCTCGGTGAGTGCGCCGTCGGCGTCGAGCCAGCCTCGAGACCGGAGGGAGTCGTGGGCGGCCGCCCAATCGTCGTCGGAGCGTTGCCGTGATGTCTTCAGGATGTCGGCGGAGATTTCGCCCATCGCGGCATGCGTGACCAGCGCCTCGCACCCGGTCAGCCCTTGTGCGGTCAGCGCTGCGACGTGGCCGTCACCGCGGAACTCACGCAGCAATGTCTGTGCGTGCCAGAGCACCAGGTGAGGATCCTCCGGCCAATCGAGCTGGGCGTGTCCAGCGAAGAGTGTGCGCCCTTCGGGTCGCTCACACGCGGCGAGTGCTGCCTCGCGAGCGATCTCTGCGGCGGGCGCGAGCGTGTCGATCGTGTCGCTCGACAATCGTCTGATCATCCGATCGGCTGCGACCAGCCGCGCTGCGGAGAGCTGGGCAGGCGACACCTTTTCCCACACCCGATCCATGCTTTGCTCAACCAATTGGGGATCGAAGTTGTAGAAGGTCGCCTTGACGATCTCGGCGCCGACAGCACCCATGGCGGCCGATCGCGACGGAAAATATCCAGACATCTGCTCGCCGAACCCGAACCGGGCGTACTCCTCCGCGGCTTCGGGCACGAAGTAGATCGCGCCATGAATCGGTTCGAGTGTGCGCCACGTCTTCCGGGCAATCAGTGCATCCATCCCCCACTCTCGCAAATCATCCATCGCAACACATGTCCGAAGACGAGATTGGCGACCCGCCATTGCGGCCGGCCTTGCGTTCGCACGGCGAATCGTCAAGGATTCGTCTGGTTGACACCGACGGCCAGGGTGAGGATGCGGCATGGAGCGACGAACGGGACTGATCGGACTGACCGTGTGCGCCCTTGGCATCGCGGCAGCGACCGTCATGGCGTCTCCCGGGCTGGCCGCACCTGAGATTCACATCACCGCCGCCGGCGATTACGCCGCCACGAGCGCCACCGCAGCGGTGCTCGACGGAATCGCAAGCGCCGACGCCGACGCGCACCTCGCTCTCGGCGACCTCGGATACAGCTCGGTTCCAAACCCGTATGCGTGGTGCGACTTTGTCAAGCAACACGTTGGCGAGGGGTTCCCCTTCCAGCTCGTGTCGGGCAATCACGAGAGCGACGACAACAACGACGGTGACATCAACGACTTCTCGGCATGCCTGCCGAATCAGGTCCCCGGCATCGTCGGTACATACGGCCGCCAGTACGCGATGGATCTTCCACCAGTCGCCCCGCTCGTCCGGGTCATCCAGGCCAGCCCGAATCTGACGTTCGAGGACGGTCGGCTGACCTACAACACGGGTGACGCGAACTACACGTGGCTGTCGAACGCCATCGATCAAGGACGCGCCAACGGTGCGCGTTGGATCATCGTGACATCTCACTATCCCTGCCTCACCGTGGGAACCAACGGATGCCCGTCGGTGCGGGACTTCTACGACCTCCTGGTCGACAAGGGCGTCGACCTCGTGCTCCACGGCCACGAGCACTCGTATGCACGCACACATCAGCTCACGAGCGGGTCGGCAGCATGCCCTCGAATCACCGTCGGCTCGACGAACGTTGCCTGCATCGCCGACGACGACAACGTCTTCGGTGCCGGATTCGGCACGGTGTTCGCCACCGTCGGCACGGGTGGAATTCAATTGCGCGACGTCAACCCAGCCGACACCGAGGCCGGGTACTTCGCCGCCTGGTCGGGGGCGAACTCCACGCCGACGCACGGCCTCCTCGACCTCTCGATCACCGAAGCGCAACTCACCGCTGGCTTCGTGGACGTGACCGGCGGAGGCTTCACGGACTCCTTCACGATCACCCAGGGCTTGCCGTCGCCAACGACCACGACGACAGCTGCTCCGACGACCACCACGACAACTACGACGATCGCGCCGACGACCACGACCGGGGCAACGACGACGACCGTGCCGGCCACCACGATCCCGAACGCAACCACGACGACGACCCCAACGTCGACCACGACACCTGCACCGACGACCACGTCGACCACCACCACGACATCGACCACCACCACGTCGACGACCACCACGTCGACGACCACCACGACGTTGCCTCCTGCCAATCCGCCGCTTGCTGAGGACACCTTCAGTCGGTCCACCAGCGTGGGCTGGGGCGTGTCCGACAGCGGCGCCACGTGGAGTTCGTCGTCCGCGTCGGCGTTCTCCGTCGACAACGGCGTCGGGCACCTTGCCGTGCCACGCGGAAGTGCGCGGCAGGGATATCTCGACTCGGTGTCATCAACCGACACCGACCTCACACTCACGATGTCGGTGGACAGGGTCGCCACGGGCAGTGGCCTCTACGTCTCGATCATTCCGAGATCGGTCGGCGCCAACAGCTACCGGGCAGTCGTGCGCTACGAGCCGAGCGGACGCGTCACCGTGCGACTCGACCGCGGGTTCTCGAATATCGCGTCCGCGGTCGTCGTTCCCGGCGTGACCGCGACACCAGGCACCAACCTGCATGTTCGTGTCCGGGCGCTCGGAACGAGTCCAACAACCGTGCAGGCGAAGGTGTGGGAAGTCGGCACTGCCGAACCGGTCACCTGGAATCGATCGGTCACCGACAGCACGGCAGCGTTGCAGCAAGCGGGCAGCCTCGGCGTCTACGCGTACTACTCGAGCGGAGCAACCAACGCCCCGATCGTCATCTCGGTCGATGATCTGATCGCCACAGCGCCCTGAGACGCGGGCGGTGACGGCGTGGGTGCCCCAGGTCGGACTCGAACCGACACTTGACGGTGTTTGAGACCGTTGCCTCTGCCAATTGGGCTACTAGGGCGTGTTGCGTCGCCGAGGATATCCGGCCCGCCCTGCGAACCGCACGGTCTCCCCAGCTCGCGACGTCAGTCTCGGCAACCGACCCTGGTTACTCGGCGGTAGCCGCACGAATCGCCGTAGCGCGTCTAGCCTCGCCACAATGCTCGCTTTCACGTTCCCTGGCCAGGGGTCGCAACGCCCGGGGATGGGCCGCCCGTGGCAAGACCATGAGAGTTGGGAGCTCGTCGACGAAGCCTCCGAGATCGCCGGCCGCGATGTCGGCGCCCTACTGTGCGACGCCGACGCCGACGCCCTGCGAGATACGCGCAACGCACAGCTGACCACCTTCGTTTCAAGCCTGATGGTGCTCGATGCAGCTGAACGCTTGGGCTTGGAACCGAGCTTCTGCGCCGGCCACTCGCTCGGCGAATACACCGCGCTCACCGCCACCGGTGCGCTTGGGTTCGATGACGGTGTCCGGCTGGTTGCCGCCCGCGCCGCAGCAATGCACGATGCCGGGCTGGAACAACCTGGCACGATGGCTGCCGTCCTCGGGCTCGACGACGACCACGTCGACGTGGCCTGTCGCCGCGCCGACGCCGACGTGTGGGTCGCCAACTACAACGCTCCTGGCCAGGTCGTCATCGCCGGATCACCAGCAGGCGTCGATTCCGCGACCGACCATGCGAAGCAGCTCGGCGCCAAGCGCGTCATGGGCCTGCCCGTCTCCGGTGCTTTCCACACTCCGTTCATGACCGCAGCGCGCGATCGTTTGCGTGAAGCCCTCGCCGAGGCAAAGCCGCGCGACACCGACGTGCCAGTGGTCGCGAACGTCGACGCCTTGGCGCACAACGAAGGCGCCGAGTGGGCGAGCCTCCTGTCGGCGCAGCTGTCGAGTCCCGTTCGCTGGAAGCAGAGTCTGCTCACGCTGGCCGAAGCTGGCGTCACCGACTTCGCCGAACTCGGACCGGGCGGCGTACTCACCGGCATGGCCAAGCGCACGGTCAAAGACTCCCGCACCATCTCCGTTGCGACGCCCGAGGATCTCGACAAGCTGATCGAGTGGGTCGACGCCGGATCCCCTACGGGCGCTGCACAGCTCGACGGCGAGCACCTCTTTGCCACAGAACGTCTCGTGGTCAGCCCCGCGGCCGGCATCTTCACGCCCCTCGGCGCACTTATCGAAGGATCGCTGATCGATGTGGGCACCGTGATCGGACACGTCGCCGACCAGGAAGTTCGATCTCCGTTCGCCGGGCTGCTGCAGAGCTACATCGCTGTCGACACCGAACGAGTCACCATGCGCCAACCAATCGCGTGGCTCCGTACCCACTGAATTCGCACAACAA
>JAJCXU010000320.1 GCA_029263275.1 Ilumatobacter sp. | reverse complement strand
GGCTATCCGCGAATTCTTCGGCACGTTCTTCGACCTCCCGGTTTCCACCTGGTCGGCGTACATGCGTGCGGATGCACCGCCAACTGAGGTGAGCGGTGTGATGACGCAGCTCTTTCGTGCCGCGCCGTGGTCCACTCGTCGCCGACTGATCAGCGGCAACCCGGTCGCCTTCGCCCGCCTCGCCCGCCCGTCCTGACCGGCCCCCGCAGTTCCGTGTGAGCACATGGTCTGTCGGACAGCGCTTGTCCTCACATGAACCGGGTCCCCAAGTTTCGTGTGAGCACTTGGTCTGTCGGATGGTCCTTCTCCTCACAGGAACCGGGTCCCCAAGTTTCGTGTGAGCACATGGTCCGCCCGACAGCGCTTGTCCTCACATGAAGCTGGGGTCAGAGGCCGAGGGCTTGGCGGATCTCCAGCAGCATCGACGCGCTGTCGTCGACGACGGTGGCGTACGTGTACTGATACACGCGATAGCCGTCGGCAGTCAGTGCGTTCATCCGAGCAGCGTCACGAGCGATTTGTTCGGTTGTGCGGTGGTACCGGAACCCGAGGACTTCGACGACGACGTTGGTGTCGGGGAAGCGAAAGTCGACCCTGACGATCCGGTCCTGGGCGCGGGTCAGCACCTGCTGGGTGTCTGGTCGGGGGAGTCGGGCATCGGCGAGAAGTCGGAGGAACTCGCGCTCGAGCCAGCTGTGGCCGCCTCGCCCGAAGTCGAGGGTGTGGATTGCGTCGAGCAGCTTCGGGATTCCGGATCGGCCCTTCCCGGCAAGTGCGAACACGCGGCGGAGCAGCAGGTCGTCGTTGAACCCGCCATCGCGCAGTCCGGAGTCGATCGCGACGACCAACTCCTCGACGGAGACGAAGCGCGCCAGGTCGATCACCGTGCGCGCCGGGCTGAGCGTTGCCATGCCGTCGATAGTGGAACGATCGATGAGATCGAGCTGCGTCGTGGTGTGGACCCGGTGCCCGATGCGTCGAACGTTGCGATCCCGCAATGTGACCGCGTCGAACGGGGCGCGCAATGTGAAGCCATCGAATCCGTGGAGCGCGGCAGCGGTTGGCCCAGACGCCCACACGTCGCCGCCGATGTCGAGCAGCAGCGACCGGAGATCGGAGCGAGGCCCGGGCGGGGCGCCGGGGAGGCGGTAGGTGTTCGGGCCGACTTGGTTGAGGATGCCGCTCTGGACTCGGCGTCGAAGCTGGCGATTCGAACCGCCGACCGCACGGGCTTGCCCGCGCGACACGATTCCCAGCTGACCGTTCGCGACCGACGCAAGACGCCGGTTGAGATTGGACATGACGCCATCCTCGCGAGCGCCTGTCACAGAGTTGAGCGCAGCCCCACCAGCGCTTCGTGTGAGCACATGGTCTGTCCGACGGTGCTTGTCCTCACACGAACCGGGGCCCAAGCTTTCGTGTGAGCGCATGGTCCGTCGGACGGTGCTTGTCCTCACACGAAGTGGCGGGTGGGAGCGCGAAGGGGCGGGGTTCAGAGCTGGGGGGCGCGTGATTTGAGCGAGCGGCGGATGGCCAAGACCCAGCCGACGGCGACACAGGTGGAGAAGATGAACCACTGAAATGCGTACGACAGGTGGTTGCCTTCGTCGAGAACCGGCGTGTCGAGCAGCGCCGGGTCGCCCTGGCCCACGGCGGGATCGGAAGCGAGCAACTCGACGTACAGCGGCACGAGGTCGTCACCGAACTGCGGTGCCAGGCGCTCGAGATCGACGCGCCGCGTCTGCTCGATGATGTCCGCATCGGCATCGGTGAGCTCACCGCGCTGGCGAACCTCTGACGGGCGGAGCCGTCCTTCGATCGAGATGGCCACTGCGGGCGGAGCGGGCGGATCGCCTTCGACCGGGATCGCGCCGCGGTTGACGATCAGTACGCGACCGTCATCGAGGACGAGTGGCGTCAGCACGTTGTCGACGGCCTGTCCGCCCTGGGACCGATTGAACAGCACCACCTGATCGGGGAGGTACGTCCCCGACACGGTCACGCGGCGATTCACCAGGGCATCGAGATCGACACCGTCAGCGGAATCAGACCCCAGCACTGATTCGAGGGGGACCGGTGCCTGCTCGATCTGTTCGACGAATGAGTCGTTCGCCTCGCGCCGTTCGTCGAGCCGGCGCAGTTGCCAGAATCCGGCCATCAGCATGCCGACAACGGCACCGGCACAAAGCAGGTGGAAGCCGAGCCACTTGGGCCGGAAGAGGAAGCCGAACTTCGACGCCGCTGCCATCGCTGAGGAACGGTATCGGGTCCTTTGTTACTGTCCGCCCGATGGGCCCTGATGACATCAACGCCGACCAGATGTCCGAGCTGATGGGCGCTGAGATCACCGCAGTCACCACGGGCCGGATCGGTGACGGACTGGTCGGGCTCAATCTCCGAGTTGGCCTCGAGTCCGCCGACCCGTCAGTGCCGGCCTCGGTCGTGATCAAGCTGCCATCACTCGACGAGACGAGCCGGGCCACCGGAATGGCGCTGCGCAACTACGAGCGAGAGGTGAAGTTCTATCTCGGTGTCGCCGAGACGGTCGACATTCGTGTGCCGCACTGCCACCACGGCGCATGGAACGAAACGTCGGGCGACTTCATTCTCGTGCTCGAAGACATGGCGCCGGCCGAGCAAGGCGATCAGGTCACCGGATGCACCCCGGAGATGGCCATCGCCGCCGTGGAGGAACTCGCCAAACTGCACGCGCCGCGGTGGGACGACCCGACACTCGACGAACTCGACTGGCTGGGCGGAAGAACGACGCCGGAAGACATCGCTGGCGTCGTCGGCCTCTGGGCGATGTTCGCGCCAAGCTTCCTGGAGACCTACTCGCGTCACCTGGATGCACCGCAACTCGACATGCTCGGTGCATTCGGAGAACGAATCGAAGAGTGGATGAGCGCTCGTTCGGGTCCGAAGTCCATCACCCACGGGGACTACCGCCTCGACAACCTCCTCTTCGGCGATGGCGCCAGCGCACCCAGTGTCACCGCAGTCGACTGGCAGACGCCCGGCCACGGTGCGCCGATTGTCGACCTCGCCTACTTCTGTGGCGCAGGGCTCGTTCCTGAGGAACGTCGGATTCACGACCACGCACTGGTGGGGAGCTACGTCTCGGCGCTCGGCACCGGAGGCGTCGACGTCGATGAGGCCTGGGTGTGGGAGCAATACCGACGAGAGACATTCGCCGGGGTGGTGATGGCGGTGATCGCCTCACAGGTCGTAGGTGAGAGCGAGCGCAGCGAGGCAATGTTCGCGGCGATGGCCACTCGTCATCTCCAACACGCCATCGATCTGGACTCGTTGGCGGTGATCTAATGGCTGACACGCCACATGAATTGCCAGACTTCCACATCCCACATGCGGAGAAGATCGAATGGATGATCGAGACCAACGGCTGGGCGCTCGAGCCGGTCGAGGCCCGTCCTGACGCCGAGCCACCGACTCCGGCGTATGCCTATTCGATCGGGATGCCCGACGCAGTCGCCTTCCCTGACGTTGCCGTCTTCGGCCTCGCGCCGGTCGCGGCCAACGGTCTGGTCACCTTGGTCGCCGACGCGTGTCGCGGCGGCACCGAGATCCCGCTCGGCGTCGAATTGGTCGGCCTGCTCGATAACGAACTGCGCTGTGCGTTCGCCCCGATCGATCTCGGGACGAATGGACACCTGTTCTCCACGGCGGCATCGTGGTACCGCGGCGAGGTGTTCTCGATGGTGCAGCTGATCTACCCCGATCGCAACGGATTCATGCCCTACGAGGCGGGTTATGAACAGCGCATGCGGCTCGCTCAACCGGTCGTCGGCATCGTCCCGACCTGAAGAACGTGGCGTCTCAGCTCGACGATGTGTCGATGCGCCGTTGCAGGTACGGCGAGAAGTACCCGGCATTGCGTTGTCGCACCTCGGGTCGCAGCCAGTCATCACCCGTGACCTTGACGCGGCACGACGGAGTGCCGCACTCACACTGGAACTCGTCATACGGCTGGGAGTCGCACGTGGCGTAGTCGAACGTCAGCTGTTCGCCGGCGAGGATGTCGCGGCGTGCGACGAGCGTGATCTCGCCGACAAAGCCGAGCGTGGGCTCACAGGAGTGGTTGATCAGGTCGCCGTTGGCCAAGGTCTCGGCGCAGGCCAAGAAGAGGTCGTCGCCGATTTGGAGCGAATGATGCTGACGCTGAGGATCGAGGAGGCGGAAGGCGGGGCCCTGAGTGACGAACCCGCCGAAGACCACGCACTGTGTGCCTGCCGCGATGTCGGCGGTAGCAAACACTCCGAGATCTCCGTCACTGTGAGTGGTTGGACGCACCTCGTGTGGGACGAGTACTTCGTCGGTGGTCAGTTGCGGCGAATTGTCGTCCGCGCCGGACCCTCTGTCTCGGGGGTCAGAAG
>JAJCXU010000319.1 GCA_029263275.1 Ilumatobacter sp. | reverse complement strand
ATACCGCAGGCCGCCGCGAGCTTGTCCATTTGCGACTCATACGCGAAGCACGCCTGGACGGCGCCGAAGCCACGCATTGCCCCGCACGGCAGATGGTTCGTCCGCACCGCCCAGCCGTCGACGACGGCATTCGGACAGCGGTACGGGCCCTGCGCAAGCGTGATCGCATTGACGAGCACCGCAGACGACGTCGAGGCATAGGCCCCTCCGTCGAAGACCATCTTCGACTCGATCTTCACGATGTCGCCCTCAGCGGTCGCGTGATGGCGCATCCAGATCGACGCCGGATGGCGGTGGACGTGACCGAGGAAGCTCTCACCACGGCTGTAGGCCATGCGCACCGGTCGGCTGACCCGCAGCGCGAGAAGACAACAGTGCACCTGCAGGCTGATGTCTTCACGTGCGCCGAACGCACCCCCGACACCGCCGAGCACCAGCCGCACGTTCTCCTCATCGAATCCGAGGCACGCCGCGATTTGATGCCGGTCTTCGTGCAACCACTGCGTTGCGACGTGCAACTCGATGCCTTTGCCACCCGAGTCCGGCAGGGCAAGCGCAGCTTCGAGACCGAGAAACGCCTGATCTTGCATTCCAATCTCGTACGTTCCCTCGATGACAACGTCGCCGGTGGCCGCTACATCGCCGTGCAAGATCCGCTGGTGGCGGATGACGTTGCCGTCCGGGTGGATCGGCTCGCGCTCACCGCTGATTGCCTCGTCGGGGTCGAGCAGCGGCGTGAGCACCTCGTACTCGACGACGATCGCGTCCAGGCCGCGTCGAGCGGCCTCCGGGTCGTCCGCGGCGAGCGCAGCGATCGGCTCACCGACGTAGCGCACCACGTCGGACGCGAAGACCGGTTGGTCTTGGGCAATGAGCCCGTAGGTCATCTTGCCGGGCACGTCCTCGGCGGTGACGATGGCCTGCACGCCGTCGATCTTCCACGCAGCAGACAGATCGATCGAAAGAATGCGAGCGTACGGGTGCGGCGACCGCAGCGTGACGCCGAACAGGCAGCCATCAGCAGAGATGTCGGACGCGAATGCATAGGTCCCTTGCACCTTCGCGATGCCGTCAGGGCGTGTCGGCGACGTACCGAGCGCACCGTGACGTGGGGTGCTGATCTTGTCGACAACACTCATGCCGTCGCCTCCGTCTCGTTGCCCGGGGTTCGTCGGGCGACGGCGACCTGCTGCACGGCGTCGATGATGCGGCCGTAGCCGGTGCAACGGCAGACGTTGCCGGCCAACTCTTCGCGGATCTCGGTGTCAGCCGGTTCGGGCGAACGCTCGAGCAAGTCGTGGACGGCCATGATCAGGCCCGGGGTGCAGAACCCACACTGCACGGCACCGGCGTCGACGAACGCTTGCTGCACATCGCTCGGCGCCCCGACGGGGGCCACCCCTTCGACGGTGGTGATGGCCTGGCCGGTTGCACTGGCAGCCATGATGAGGCAGGAGCAGACGAGTTCGTCGTCGACGAGCACACTGCACGACCCGCATTCCCCCTGCTCACAGGCGCCCTTGGCGCCCATCAGGCCGAGCCGATCGCGCAGGACGTCGAGGAGGTTCTCGCCAAGCCACGAGTCACGCACCTCGCGGTCCTCGCCGTTGACGTGCAGTGTGAAGATCTCGTTCATGACGATGCTCCTGCCCGCCGGGCGAGTCGTTTGGCCAACACGCCGACAGCGTGTCGGCGGTACTCGGCAGTCGAGCGGTGATCGGTGATCGGTTGACTGGCGGCGGAGACGGCCGCTGCGAACCGATCAAGTGCATCTGGAGGGGCAGCCATCGTTGCCCAGTCGATCGACGACGCCAGCAGCGCTTCCGCCTCGGGACACCGCAGGACTGTCGGCCCGACGGACCCGAGCGCCACAGCCACCCGCTCGTGGTCGCGATCAACGACCAGCGCAACGCTCGCGACGGCGATCACCATGGCGTTGCGGACGCCGACCTTGGCGTACCCCTGCCAGCCGGTCACCACCGGCATCGTGATCTCGGTGATCATCTCGCCTGGATCGATCGCGGTGCGCTTGACGCCCACGATGAAGTCGGTCACGGCCATCGATCGCTCGCCAGTCGCCGACGCCAACGTGATCGTCGCGTCGAGTGCAGCAAGAGCCGGGAGACCGTCACCAGCGGGTGATGAGGTTCCGAGGTTCCCACCGAGGGTCCCGGCGTTGCGAATCTGCGGCGAACCGACGGTGCGCGCCGCTTCTGCGAGGGCTGGCACGAGCGAAACGATCGGCTCGCGCAGCAACTCGGTGTAAGTGACGCCAGCTCCTACCGTGAGCGTGTTCGCGACCGGATCGTGTCGCCACGACCGCAGGTCAGCAATTCGGTTGACGACCACGACGGAGTCGGCTGGTCGACGATGTCCGTCGTTGATTTCGACCATCGCGTCGGTCCCGCCGGCGAGCAACATCGCGGTGGGATGGTCAGCGAGCATCGCTGTCGCTTCTGCGATCGTCGTGGGGTGCATGACCGGCATGCCCAGACTGTACAAACGTCAGTCGATCACGATCTGATCGAGACCGGCCTCCGGTGCTGGGTACTGCGGGTCGATCTCTTCGAGGTGATGGCGAAGGATGCGCGCGATGCACACGTTGCGAGCCCACTTGCGGTCGGCCGGCACGACGTACCACGGAGCATCATCGGTTGACGTCTTCTCCAACGCGTCGGTGTAGGCCCGCATGAATTCGGGCCACAGCGTTCGGTCGTCGAGGTCGCCGGCTCGGAACTTCCAGTTCTTGTCCGGTCGGTCGAGGCGTTCCTGGAACCGCTCCTTCTGCTCATCACGCGACACGTTCAGGAACACCTTGATGATCGTGGTGCCCTCATCGGCGAGCATCTGCTCGAAGTTGGCGATGTGGTCGTAGCGACGCTTCCACACCTGCTCATCGGCAAAGCCCTTGACTCGGACAACCAGCACATCTTCGTAGTGCGATCGGTTGAACACGCCGATGCGACCGTCTGCTGGCGCATGCTGATGAATCCGCCAGAGGTAGTCGTGCGCCCGCTCTTCGTCGGTCGGCACGCCGAACGGGTTGACATCGACGCCGGCCGGATTCAGCCCGCTGAAGACGCTGCGGATCGTGCTGTCCTTTCCGGCTGCGTCCATGGCTTGCAGGACGAACAGCACGGAGTTGGAACCGTCCGCGTACAGGCGCTTCTGTAACTCGACCAACTCGGCCATCTCCGCGGCGAATTCAGCAACGGCCTGTTCCTTGTCCCACCCGAATGTTTCACCAGCGTCACGGTCGTCGAGGAGCGCGGTCCCCTTACCGCCCTCGACGCGCAGCGCCTTCAGCAGTTCCTTGCGTGATGGTTGTTTGGGAGACAGTGCATTGCCCATGCGTCAACTCTCGCGCAGGTGCGACGTCAGTCGACAAAGGGACAATGCCGACAACCCGAGTCGCAGCACTCACCACGGGCAGCGAGGAAGTCGGCGGTGAACACGCTGAAGCCGCTCACGGGATCGACGTAGGTGGGAACCCCTGAATCGAGTGAGGCGTCGTGACGTTCGATCACGTCGCCCCGCCGGTGACTGCCAGGCGCAAGACGAGATGCGGCGGGTGTTCGGCGCCAATCGGGGCGCATCGAATGTTCATCGCCAGGCATGGCTGCAGTGTCACCCGCCGTGATCAACAGCGCAACGCTCGTCGTCGAATCCGTGCGGTGGTTGCGCCATGCAAGTTTCGCGGTCTCGCGTTGAAGCCCAACCGCACTCACCGTCTACAGTTGCGCTCTACGTGACGCCAGTCACGAGTATCTGAACACTCACAATTCGACCAAAAATAATGGGGGAATCG
>JAJCXU010000318.1 GCA_029263275.1 Ilumatobacter sp. | reverse complement strand
GTTCGAGACCATCCCGGTCGATCAGCGCAAGCTCGTCACCTACCACGACGCCTACGCCTACTTCGCCGACACGTACGGCTGGACTGTGGTCGGCGCGGTGCAACCGGCCGACTTCGGTGAACCGACCGCACGAGATGTGATCGATCTGATCGAGCAGATCGAGTCCGAGCAGGTACCCGCAGTGTTCGGATCCGAGGTCTTCCCGTCGCCGGTGCTCGAACAGATCGCCAATGAGACGGGCGCCGTCTACGTGGACGACCTCCGCGACGACGATCTGCCGGGTGCTCCGGGCGACCCCGACCATTCGTGGCTCGGTCTGATGAGGTTCAACTTCGTCACGATGACCGACGCCCTTGGTGGTGACTCGTCGCCGCTCGCGGACTTCGCCGTTCGCAACGTGGCACCAGACGACGCGACGTACCCGCAGTGAGTGACGCCCATATGGCCACCGCACCGATGATCGAAGCTGCAGGGCTCTGCGTTGATTACGGCGCTGGCCCCGTTCTCGACAACGCCGACCTCGTCGTCGAAGAGGGGACCTTGCTCGGCATCGTGGGTCCGTCGGGTGCCGGCAAGTCGACGCTGCTGAAGGCGCTCCTGGGAAGCGTCGCGCCGACAGCCGGACGCGTGACGCGTCGTGACGGGCTGACCGTTGGGCTGGTCCCGCAGGTCGAACACATCGACTGGAGCTTCCCGGTCACCGTTGCGGAATGCATCGGTATGGCGCGGGCTCGTGGGTGGCGGACGCCGTGGATCACGCGAACCGAGCGGGCCGAAATTGGCGACGCGCTCGATCGGCTCGGGCTGACCGGTCTCGGTGATCGGCACATTCGTGACCTGTCGGGCGGGCAGCAGCAGCGGGTCTTCCTCGCCCGATCGCTCTTCACCAACGCCCAGGTGATCTTTCTCGACGAGCCGACCTCAGGCTTGGACGTGCGGACGCGACATGAGGTCGTGCACCTCCTCGGCGAACTGAACCAACAGGGTCTGACCATCGTGTTGACGACACACGACGTGAACGGCATGGCTGCGCACCTCCCCGACATCGTGTGCCTGAACACGCACATCGTCGCTCGAGGGGCCCCCGCGGATGTGCTGGTTGCCGATGTGCTCGAGCAGACCTATGGCTCACCGATGCACGTCCTCGAACATGGCGGGATGCGGGTTGTCGTTGATGCCCCGCACAGCGTCGCGCCAGCGTCGATGGGGGAGGCGACCGGATGACTGCCATCGATCTGTTCCGGCCGTTCGAGTTCGAGTTCTTCCGCAACGGGGTCATCGTCGCGACGCTGGCCGGAGCGCTCTGTGGCGTCGTGGGTTGTTACGTCGTGTTGCGCAACATGAGCTACATCGGGCATGGCCTGTCGCATGCGATCTTCGGTGGCTACGCCGTGGCCGGACTCATTGGTATCAACCTGTTCCTCGGCGCGGGCACGTGGGGCGTGCTGACCGCCCTCACGATTGGGGTGATCGTTCGGCGTCGTCCGATCGGATCCGACGCAGCGATTGGTGTGGTCACCACTGCCGCCTTCGCGTTCGGGTTGGCGATCGTGCAGCTGTACGGATCGCCCGGGCGCAACGCCGATGCCCTGCTCTTCGGCAATGTCCTTGGAGTGACGTGGGCTGACGTGTGGCTCATCGTGGCGGTCTCGTTTGGCGCCCTGATCTTCATTCTCGCCGGATACCGCCAACTGTTGTTCACGACATTCGACGCCGAAGTGGCGAGCGCGACCGGTGTGCGCACCAACGTCGTCGACGCGCTCCTGATGGTGCTGCTGTCGGCCACGGTGCTCGCCACGATGAACGTGATGGGCGTGACCTTGGTTGCCGCCAACTTGGTCATCCCCGCGGTGGTCGCGCGGATGCTCACCGACAGCTTTGGTCGCATGCTGGCCTACGCCGGGGTGATCGGAGCCGTGAGCGGCTTCGTCGGGATGAATGCCAGCTATCACCTCGATGTCGCGTCCGGTCCAACCATCGTGCTCACCGCCGCGCTGTTCTTCATCGTCGCGTTTGTCGGCGGAGGGACCTTCCGCGGACGCGCTGGGGTCAGCGGCCACGCACACTGATCAGCGGCCCGCTGTCGAACTCAGGCAGCACACTCGTGCCGTGTCACGAAAGTGTGCCGCGTTGGAAGTGCGCCCACGAACCGGCGTTCGGGGACAGTTCGGGAGCGTCCGCGAGTAGGAGTTGTGGGAGCCTTGGTGGATGGACATAGTTGAGCGTCTTGGATTCGAGGCAGAAGCCACGGTTGCGGTGGTACACGCCGACGACATTGGGATGAGCCATGCCGCCAACATCGGCGCTTTCGCGGCGCTCGACGCCGGGCCGGCGACGTGTGGAAGTGTGATGGTGCCGTGTCCGTGGTCAAGCGAAGCCGCCGAGATGGCGCAGGCCCGCCCGAGCGTCGACCTCGGCGTACATCTGACCGTCAACGCAGAGTTCCACGGTTATCGGTGGGGACCGGTAGTGGGTCGCACAGCGGTGCCCAGCCTGGTCGACCAGGCCGGGCATCTGTACCGCACCAGCCGCGAGACCGTGAAGTACGGCAGGGTCGACGACGTGCGAACCGAGTTGCGGGCCCAGATCGATGCGGCCCTTGCAGCCGGCATCGACGTGACCCATCTCGACTCACACATGGGCACCGTGTTCCACCCCAAGTTCTTCGACGTCTATCTTGAGCTCGGGCGCGAGTATCGGCTTCCGCTCTTCTTGCCGAGGGTCGACGAACTCGTTGGGCTGAACGGCTCGACATCGGTACTCGAAACCGATCCCGCCCGGTTCATCGTGTTCGACGGCTACGACGCCGACTCGCTGGGATTCGATCCGGGCGAGGGCGAGGCCCACAACGTTCGTCGCATCAGTGAGCTCGGAGCCGGTCTCAACTACGTGATCTGCCATCCCGCCCAGGGCGGTGACGAGTTGTCGGCGATCACCGATACCGCCCATCAGCGCGACTTCGAGCGCCAATTCTACGGCAGCGAAGCGGGACGCTCGGCGTTGTCCGAGGCCGGTGTCGAGACGATTGGCATGCGCCAGCTACGCGACCTGTTGCGAGCCGTCGCATGAGTGCCGAGCCGAGCGTGATGCCGTCGTCGAGGAGGTGTCGCTGGGCACCCGAGGGCGTGCCCGCGATCCGGCGTTGGGTGGCGCCCCTCGAAGCGCGATCGGACGAGCGTTATGGGACGGCGACCCGAGCGCATTCGTGCCGTTAGCGCGCGGGCTCGACTGCCGTCAGGCGGCGTGATTACGAGCGGCCTCCGTCGGTTCGAAGGCGTGCGACTTCGCCGGATGTGTGGCGCGTACCGGAGCGTTCTGCCCCGCCATTATCGAGCATCGGGTCCCAATGCGCGGTCACCGATCCGAAGTGCCTTCGATCTGCTCTGCTCTGCCCGCCTCGAGGAGGTGGGATAATGCGCTCCCAATCGACCGTTGGCCACGACCGACTTTCGCTGGCAGTGCAGCGCTGACCGGAGCGTGTCGCGTTGCATGATCGCTCGGCATCGCGGGCCGCCAATGATGTCCCATGGGGTGGTGGAAGTCCCTTGGAACTACTCGTCTA
>JAJCXU010000317.1 GCA_029263275.1 Ilumatobacter sp. | reverse complement strand
GCTCAACTTGACCGCACGCTCGGTCGGCGACAGGTCGTCGTACTCGGCGCGGTTGCGGTTGATCGTGATCAGCGGTGCGGTCTCGGTGAGGCCGTAGATCTGGACGAATTCCCACCCGAGTTCGGTCTCGGTTCGCTCGATGGTGGTGGTCGGCGGGGGAGCGCCCGCCACCACGATGCGAACGCGGCCGCTGCCGGGAATCGACTTGCCGTCGGCGGCGAGTTCAGCGGCGGCGTCGATGGCAGCGCTGAGCACGGCAGGCGCGCAGCAGATCAACGTGACGCCATGTTCTTCGATGCGGCGGAGGATCTCATGGCCGTCGATCTTGCGGATGATGATGTGCTGGCCGCCCATCCCGCTGACGGCGTAGAGCATGCCCCAGCCGTTGCAGTGGAACTGAGGAAGGGTGTGCAGATAGACGTCGCGATCTGACACTTGCATGTGCCAGCCGAACGTCGACGCGTTGATCCACACGTTCCGGTGCGTTAGCTGAACACCCTTCGGGCGAGCGGTCGTGCCGGACGTGTAGTTGATGGTTGCAGTTGCGTCTTCGTCGGGCTCCCACGGCTCGGGTTCGACACCAAACTTCATCAGGATCGCATCGCTCTCGGCGCCGATGACCATCTTGTGCTCGCATTCGACCTCGGCCAATGCCTCTTCGAGTTCGGGGTCGATGAGGAGCACTCGGGCTCCGGAGTGTTCGACGATGTAGGTGATCTCGGCCGCCACGAGCCGGAAGTTGACCGGCACGAGCACGCGGCCGGACCCTGACACTCCGAAAAGCGCGGTCAGGAGGCGGGCCGAGTTGTGGCTGACCATGGCGACGCGTTCGCCTTGTTTGATTCCCATCGCGTCGAGCCCGGCGGCCATCGCCCGCGCTCGTTCGGCCATCTCGCGATACGTGATCGAGCCCCACGATTCGGCCGGCTGATCTGGCTCGTCGACGACCGCGATGCGATCGGGGTAGACGCGCTCGGCGCGGCTCAGGAAGTCATTGACCGTCAGTGCAACCTTCATGCGCCGACTGTATGTCGTGGGTCACAACGAGCTGAACTCGCAGAGTTACGCATGGGGTCAGGCCCCTTTCGTAACTCTGTCTCAGATAGTTGCGAAAGGGGCCTGACCCCATGCGTAACTATTTGGGGGCGACGAGGGGCCAGGGGCGATTGCGTTCCATCGTCAGCGCGAGGTCGAGGAGGAGCGGCTCGCTGAAGTGGCGTCCGATGATCTGCAGTCCGATTGGCAGTCCGTCGACGCTGCCGGCCGGCACCGAGATCGCCGGGTTGCCGTGCAGATTGCACGGGAACGTGAGGCGGCCGTTGTTGCCCATGCCGCCCTCGACTCCACCGAAGACCGACGGCAGGGGACCCTCTGCGTCGAAGGCGACGTCCGGGTTCGCGGCGGTGATCACGAAGTCGACGCCGCTGGCGGGATCGAAGATGCGCGCCATTGCCTCGTTGACTTCGCTGCGTCGACGCTCGATGCGGGCTCGTCCCTCTTCGGTGTACTTGCCCTCGGTGGAAGCCAGGCCGAACTTCATTTCAGGGGTGAGATCATCGGCGCAGTTGGGGTAGAGGTCGCCCAACTCGGACCGAACGCTGATCATCCCGGAGATCGACCAGGCTCCGCCCATGGCCGGCACCTTCGTGTCGACGTCATCGACTCTGGTCATGTCGCAATCGGCGATCAGATTGATTGCTGCTTCGTCGAGGAGTTCCCACATGATGGGTGATGTCACCGCTCCACCCCAGTCGCTGACGACGGCGACACGTGCGCCGCGCAGGTCTTCGAGGTGGGACCCGAGTTCGCGTTCCCAGCCGTCCACGCGGGGCAGGCTGAGCGGGTCAGTGGGGTCGTGACCGTTCGAGACATCGAACCATCGAGCGGTGTCGCGAACCGACCGTGCCATACAGCCCGTCGACACAGTGAGATTGCCGTATTCGGTGTTGGGCCCGAGCGGGATGCGCCCGAACGTTCCCTTGAGACCGACGAGTCCGGTGAACCCTGCGGGGATTCGGATCGACCCGCCGCCGTCGCCGCCCGTGGCGATCGGGAAGATGCCACCGGCCACCGCAGACGCCGAGCCTCCGGACGAACCGCCCGGGGTTCTGCCGTGCTGCCACGGGTTGTGTGTGGCGCCGTGCAGGACGGTTCGCGTGAGGTTGACGCCGCCGAATTCGCTTGCGGTCGTTTGCCCCGCGAGCACAGCGCCGCCGCGCTCGACGATGCGTTGCACCATGGTCGCGGTGTGTCCAGCGATTCGATCCTTCAGCGGAACCGATGCATCGGTGTCGGGCCAGCCTTCAACCCGGGTGAGTTCCTTGATGCCGACAGGGACTCCACCGAACGGCAGTGACACGTCAGCGTTTCTCGCCGCGGTCATCGCAGCATCACGGTCGGTGAAGCAGACCGCGTTCAGATCACTGGCGTCGATCGCGGCGTGTGTTGCTTCCAGTTCTTCGACAGGTGATCGCTCGCCAGATCGAAACGCATCGACGAGGCCGACAGCATCGCCTTGCCAGGTCGCCGGCGTCGGGTCATTGGTGGGGTTGCCCATCGTCTGACCTTAGAGCGACTGCCGGGACCGTAAGGACGCGTGCGGTGAGCTCGCGCCGTGGAAGCGGATCATGGGGAGATCCGGACCATCTACGCTCGCGGGCGCATGGACTCACGCAACTTCATCGGGCTCGAAGCGACGCACAATCGGTTTCGATGGAAGCTGCCCGTCACGTCCGGGATCTCGACAACCGGCGGATTCATGTTCGGTGGTTCAGGCCTGGGCGCAGCGATTTCGGCGCTCGAGGGAACATCGGGCCGTGAGTGCGTGTGGGCGACGGCGCAATACCTGTCCTATGCGAAGCCTGGAGAAGTCGTCGATGTCGACGTGACGATCGCGGTGGAAGGGCACCAGATCACACAGGCTCGCGCCGTCTGTCACGTTGCCGACCGCGAGATCTTGACCGTCAACGCCGCACTCGGCGATCGTCCGATGGAGCACGCTGGCCAGTGGGAGCAGATGCCCGATGGCGTCGGCGACCCGCTGAGCTATCCGCCACGCGCGCACCATTCCGATTGGTCGGGCACGATCAATGAGCGGCTCGATCAGCGCATGGTCAAAGGCCGGGCCTACGAGGACCTGGCGCTGCAGGAGCTCGGCGAGCAGAGCGACGGGCAGTACCTGTTGTGGGCGCGCATCCCCGATGTCATCACGGGAATGGACGCCACCACACTTGCCGTGTTGGGTGACTTCGTTCCGAGCGGTGTCGGTCAGGCACTCGGTGTTCGAGGCGGCGGGAACAGCCTCGACAACACGCTGCGGGTCTGCCGGATGGTGCCAACCGAATGGGTGTTGATGGACATTCGAGTCCACGCAGTCGAACGCGGTTTCGGGCACGGTCTGGTGCACATGTTTGCCGAGGACGGCACATTGCTCGCAACGGCGAGTCAGAGCGTCATCGTCCGCCTCTCGAAGACCTGAGAAGCGGCGATCGCGCCTTCGCCGCCAGCAGGGCGCACTGCGTAAGGTCGGCGGATGGCGCTTCCACAACGACCTGGCATGACCGTCCCACTTCCCGGGCCGCTGCACACGCACGCCCAGAAGCTGAGCGAACTCGCCGACATGGGATACACCGACATCTGGTCAGCGGAGTCCGACGGTGCCGACGCATTCACACCGCTGGCGATGGCTGCTGCGTGGGAGCCGCGCCTGAGACTCGGAACGGCGATCGTTCCGGCGTACACGCGGTCACCGGCGTGCTTCGCGCAGAGCGTCGCGTCGCTGGCCGACGCGGCCCCGGGGCGCTTCGCAATCGGCATCGGATCGTCGAGCAACGTGATCGTCGAGCGCTGGAACGGCGTCCCGTTCGAGGAGCCGTACAAGAAGGTGCGCGACGTCGTGCGGTTCCTCAACGACGCACTGAGCGGCGAGAAGGTCAAGCAGAGCTACGACACCTTCGAGATCAATGGGTTCCGGATGAGCATCAGGCCGGAACAGAAGCCGAAGATCCTCGTCGCCGCGCTCCGTGAGGGGATGTTGAAGCTGGCTGGACGCGAGAGCGACGGCGCCATCATCAACTGGCTCTCGGCGACCGACGTCGCCAAGGTGGTCCCGGTGGTCACTGAGGCTGCCGGCGGTGACGATCGCGAGATCGTGGCCAGAATCTTCTGCTGCCCGAGCGAGAACACCGAAGTCGTTCGGGCATCAGCTCGCCGCGCGATTGCGGCCTACCTCAACGTGCCGGTCTATGCAGCGTTCCATCAGTGGATGGGCCGCGGCGATGCGCTGCAGGGGATGTGGGACGCATGGAAGGCGGGCGACCGCAAGGCGGCGCTCTCCGAGATCCCCGACGAGGTGGTCGATGACCTGATCGTGCACGGCTCGCCGGAGGCATGTCGCGCCCAGATCAAGCAGTACTTCGACAACGGCGTGACCACGAGCTCGCTCGCCATCCTGCCGCTTGACCCGGACCTCGACTACTGGCAAGCCGTCCAGGACCTCGCCCCGAACGCGGGCTGAGGTCGACTGCGGTCAGACCAACTCGAAATCACACAATGGGCCGGGGGCGTTTGCCAGCCGCCGGTCGGCGGTGAGCACTGGACACCCGAGCGACTCGGCGAGCGCAACGTAGGCAGCGTCGTATGCGGTGACGTTCTCACCGAGTTCTGCGATTCGCGCGATGAATGGCGCGCTGGCAACTCGGCCGACAGCAATCGTCGTCAATCCGGAGACTGCGCGGCGATAGCCCGCCGCCGAGACCATTCCAGAGCGACGCAGACGTCGAAGTGACGAGAGGGTCTCACAATTGACCACGTCAGGTGTATGCACCGATGCGGTGCTTGCCAAGCGCCGTCGGACAGAATCGCCCCGAGCGGTGGCGTCGGTCAGGCTGATCACCAGCGCGGAGGCGTCGAGCACCATCATCGGCCCTCTCGGTCGGCTCGAATGCCATCGACGACCGCATCAACTTCAACGGATCCGAAACTTGACATGTCGTAGTTGTCGAAGAACTCGGCCATGGTGGGTGTCAGCGCCTGTCGTGTGAGCTCGCGGACGAGGAACTTCTGCAGGGACATGCCTGACTCCTGCGCCCGCCGGCTGAGGACGGCGTGGGCCTCGGGCGGCAAGTCGCGAATGAGAACGTTGGGCATGCTTGCAGTTTGCAAGCGCTCGGGCGTCATGTCAATGGACGGATCAGGCGGCGCGGTCGGTGCGGGCCGGCATCGTCATGACGTTGCCGGACTCGCGGGCGGCCTTGCGTTCGGCGAGCATCTGGCGGATCTCGGCGACCTGGCGCATGCCGAGCTCGCGAGTGTCGTGGCTGAGCAAGAAACGGGCGCTCACGTTGGGCGCCGGAGCCAGGTCGGGCAGGAGG
>JAJCXU010000316.1 GCA_029263275.1 Ilumatobacter sp. | reverse complement strand
TCGCCGAGAACCTCGCGTTGCGCGGTGGCGCGGTCTTCGTCAGCGTGTCGCAGGCGATGTCGGAGTGGAAGTCCGCGGCCGAGAAGCACAGCGACGGTTGGTGGCCGGTCATGTGGTACCTGGGCCGCGAGTCGCTCCACGAGAACCCAGACCGCCAGACCGTGACCGAGACGGTGGTCGCCGCGCACCCGTGTGAGCGGCCGGTCACTGGGTCAGACGGTGGCGACCACGGCGCTCTGCCCGATCCGTTTCCGACCGACGGATTCGGGCCCTTGGCTGAAGATGACCTGCCCGAGGGTCTGCCGATCGAAGAAGGCGATCTGCCCCACGACCCCGATCCCGAGATCGAGCCGGAGGATCTGCCGACCGAACCGGTGCCCGAGGTCGTTAAGCCGGCGTTCACCGGTGGTGGCGAACATCGTGCCGATCCACAGTTTCCCGAGGAGAACGATTGGTTCCGGGATCTCGGGGAGCGGGGCGGATACTTCTACCTCGTTCAATACTTCAACCGATTCCGGGAGGTTCGAGACGACCGGTTCGACTCGACGGTCGACGAGCTCCTACCCGCTGGCGGATTCCGGACTCGTCCGCTTGGCGATGGCAACTGTGTCGACGAGTCTCGCTACCACGTGGTGGCATACGAGCAGTACGCCACACGGGTCGACCAGGCCTACCAAGTCTGGCGGGTCGATTCGCAGGAGGCGATCGACGCCATCAAGGCGCAGAGGTTCAAGGTGACGATGCCGAAAGGCGTCGGGGCGTCCACGGCATCCGGTGGCGCCGGTGCGACCGGTGAATTCGCGGGTCTACTCGCTCACCAGGGCGGCAGCCTGACGGGACTGCTCGGTACCGCTGGAAAGGCTCTTGGTTGGGTCGGCAACGCGATCGACCTGATGGCCTTGGAATCCGCGCCAGTTCCGGTTGGGGCAGGTTGGACTCCGGTCGGTTACTACCTCACGACCGGATCCATTGTCACCGATGACGATCGTGAGCAGTGGATGGCAGAGTCGGCGCCGTTCCCGTGTCCGGCTGCTGCAGCCGACGGAGATGCGGCGAGTCCGCGTGTCGAGTCGGGTGCTGTCGATGATGGAGTGTCGTCGGCCACGGAGACGGCTGACATGGGTGTGCGTTCCGACCCAGGGGACAGTGACGCGGCAGAGGTGACCGAGGGAGACGCGGACGTTGCTGCTCGTCCGTCGCCAGAGACGATCGCGCTGTGGCTGGAGAACCCGAAGCTCGTGCCAGTGGATCAACGCGACTGGGCGAAGACACACCTCGGCTACCGCGGGCCAGTTTCGGGTTTCGGCCACGGGGTCACGCAGCCACAGGCACCCGAGCATCAAAACGATCAGTGGGTGATCGAGCGCGAGTTCAACAAGGAGGGGATGCCAATCCTCGGACTCACCACGATCAGCACATCGAACACCCCTGGAGAGCCGCTCACCGGCGATGGCCGCAAGACGACGGTGATCTTCACGATCGACCAGTTCGGCCAACCGATCGACCGACGTCAGCCGTACTTCATGCGGTTTGGTTTGACCGCGGTCGCAACGGTTCGTATCACGATTGAGCAGAAGACCTTTCGCGAGAACATTGCGATGATCTCCGTCCTTGGCCACTACAAGCGACGCCTCGCAGGAGCGACGTCGCAGCACGCCGACGGAGAGACGGAGTCGACCGTGAGTCCAGCGACGGCGATTCGCATGGCGCTCCATGCCATCACCGACGAGGACGGGAACTTCGAGTTCAAGCACCCGCTTCCGGTCGTGATGGATGGCACGATCACCACACAACCGCCCGCTCCCGAACGCCCGGACGCGGAGGAGACGCCGGTGCCCGCTGCGACCATCAGTCCGTCGCGCTGGAACAAGCTGAAGACGGGGGTCCTCGTTGGAGCTGGCGTCGCGGCGGGCGGCGTCACGATGAGCTTCTGTGACGGACCCTCCGCCAAGCACTTTCAAGACGTCGCTCTGTTTGAGATGCAGCAGGACGGCGCAGCGCTCGAGGCTGACATCGCGTCGTGTACTGCGCAGGACGGTGTCTGGGATCCCGACAGCGGCTTCTGTGACGTCGTGCCCGCCGTGCCTGACAACGACAGCGACGCAGACAACGACGCCGACGTCGCTGCAGGCGAAGCGTGTACGGACTCCGGCGGCACATTCGACGAGGCCACCCAGACGTGCGGCTTCGCCGATGTCACCGAATCGTGTTCACCCGGAGGAGAACTCGACGTCGACAGTGGGGTGTGCCGTTACAGCCCGTCGGCGTACTCATCCTCGCTCGGCTACTGGACGAACGTGCCGCCGACCGATGATCCGCCTGGCGGTCAGAGGTCGTCGGTGTCGCTGGAGCCCGAAGCCGTGCCCTGGACCCCGAGCCCGGACACTGACATCATCACCCACGACGCGGTGGTCGTGGCGTACCAGGGCGAGGCACACGACCAATATCTCGCCAGCACGAGCTTCCCGTGCGGCGCGGTGACGGAGGAGTATCGGGTGCACTGCCCGGTCGGTGCGGCGGAACTGCCGCCTGGCGAGTTCGTCGTTGCCTCGATGACATTGGCTGGTCCGATCGACCCGACCGGCGAGCGACTCCAGTACGGCGTGGCGTTCGACGGCGGCACCGACGAGAACTATCTCGGCCGAGCGCCGTACGAGCACGATCTGTTCAACGACACCGAGCTCTGGTACCGACTCGAGATCTCGCGCGACGGCGAACGCGTGATGTACGCCGACGGCTTCCGTGACGGTGTCCCGAATTACCCGCGGCACAGTTCGGCGCTCGCTGTCGAGTTCGCGGACACCGTGGTGTTCTTGATACCGCGCGCCGAGCTTCCGGCAGACCTGGCATATCGGCTCACGACGTTCCGGAACGAGGGGTCACAGCTCGAACCGCCTCAGGCCGCGACTGCCGGTGGCGACGTCAGTGGGTTGGACGTCTCCGAGCTCAGCCTGGTGCCCGAACTCTCCGTCGTGGCCGAGCTCGGGCCAGACACTCCTCCCGACACGCCTCATGTTCAGGAGCGTCTCCCTGCTCCGACGGACGATGGCCAGACGCTCTTGGTCACCGCACTGGTCGCCGATCTGCAGGAGCGATGGAACGCGGCATTCGCCACCGCCGAAGTCGACCCGGTGATCGAGATCTTCCACCCGATCAGCGTGCTCGGCAGCGCAGACGGGTGCCGTGCGTTCGTCGAGCGGATCTTCCCCGGCGCTGAACAGATCACCCTTGTGTGGACACCGCTCGAGCCGGTGACCGAGGGCGGCCTCGTCAGCTACACCGTCGACGTTGCCGTGTCGTACCCGACCGGGACGACCGAGTTCAGCATCGCACTCGTCGTGGGGAACAGCGGCCGACTGGCGCCGTTGTTCAGCTGCGACGCATGAGGCGGTCGCCCTCCGAGGGTGACTGTTCAGTGTGCGCCGAGGGTGTCGCCGTGTGACTCGTCGTGCGCGTCACCGTGGAACCGCGACACGATTGCGACCACGATGCCGCCAACGACCAGACCGATCACCGCGGAGATGCCGGTGTTGATGAGCCACCCCAACAGACCTCCGACGCCGCCGACGTCCTCGACGTCTTTCTCGAGGTCGTGGACGAAGTCGTAGGGGGCGTGCCAGCCGAGTTCTTCGGCGCCGACGAGCAGGATGTGGCCACCGACCCACAGCATGGCGGCGGTGCCGACGATGGTGAGTGCGGTGAGCAGCTTCGGCATGCCGCTGACCATCGCGCGGCCGATCTTCTGTGATGACGTCGACTCGCGCTCGGCGAGTGCCAGGCCGATGTCGTCCATCTTCACGATGAGGCCGACGACCCCGTAGACGATGATGGTGATGACCAGCGCGACGACGACGAGGATGATCGCACGTTGCAGGAGTCCTTCGTCGATCACTTCCTTCAGTGCGATGACCATGATCTCCGCCGAGAGAATCAGGTCGGTACGGATCGCGCCTTTGATCGTTTCCTCCTCGGCGTCGGGGCCTTGGATCACTGCCGGCACGTCGTGACTGTCGTCGTGCTTGAGCCGGTGGTAGATCTTCTCGGCACCTTCGAAACAGAGGTAGGTGCCGCCGAGCATGAGGATGATCTCGACGAGCGTCGGTGCGATGGCGCTGAGGACGAGGGCGACCGGCAGGATGAGCAGCAGCTTGTTGCGGAGCGACCCGGCGGCGATGCGCTTGATGATCGGCAGCTCACGTTCGGCAGCCAGCCCGCGTACATAGGCCGGCGTGACGGCGGTGTCGTCGACAACGACGCCGGCTGCTTTGGCGCTGGCTCGACCCGCAGCAGCGCCGACGTCGTCGATCGACGCGGCAGCCAACTTGGCAAGTGCGGCGATGTCATCAAGCAGTCCGGCGAGGCCACCAGCCATGTCGTCTCCTCGGATCGAGTCGGGCGTACGAGAACAGCGGCACAGGGTAGTAGGCGTGCTCGCAGCTCGGACGCTCTCGCGATCATCGGCGGGCGTGGGAGGTCAGGTGCTGTTGGTTGCTGTACGCAGCGCTGTTCGTGCTCCACTGGTGAGCGCTTCGACATCGGTGGTCACCGTCACCATGGTGAAGCCCTCGCTGGCCCGGCGCGACGAGAGCGCCGGATTCGCGTGGATGCCGGCAGCGACGTCGTTCGACGCGCACGCGCTCAGCACCGCATCGAGCGACGAGGTGAATTCCGATTCGTCGTGGTGTCCACCAGGAGAGAGCCCGATCGTCAGGCTGAGGTCGGCTGGGCCGACGTACAGCGCGTCGATACCGGCGACGGCGGTGATGTCTCCGATGTTGGCGACAGCCTCGGCCGTCTCGATCATCGGGATGCACAGCACCGTGGCATTGGCCTCAGCAGTGTCGAACGGTGCGCCGCTGAGTCGGGCACGGGTGGGCCCGAAGCTCCGTGTTCCGTGCGGGGCGTAGCGACAAGCGCTGACCGCGCGTTCGGCTGCCGCTGCGTCGTTGACCATCGGGATGATCACGCCTTCGGCGCCGGCATCGAGGACGCGTCCGATGATGCCGGGTTCGTTTGTCGGGACACGGCACAGCACGGTGGCGTTGGTGCCAGCGAGTGCTCGCATGACGGCGAGCGCGTCGGCGAGATCGATGAGACCGTGTTGCAGGTCGATCACGATGTAGTCGAACCCCAGGCTCGACAGTGCCTCGGCAGACGAGGTCCCGTTTGTCGACAGCCACATGCCGAACGCAGCGCGCCGCTCGGCCCAGCACGCCCGAAGCAATGTGGCCTTCGCGGTCATGTGGAGGTGGTCGGGGCCGTTTGCTGCTGGAACTTCATCGAGTCCCAGCAGTCGAGACGGCGAGTGACTTCGCCGTCGCGCACGCTGATCCACATCACTCCGGGAATGTCGATGCGGACATCGTCGACGTCGGCGCCGAAGCGGTAGTTGACGATGATCTCCGACGCAGTCGGGTCGCCGTCGACGAGCGAGCCGATTGAGGTCTCGATGACGTCGTAGTTCCGATTGGGGAAGGCGGCGAAGAACTTCGGCAACCGGCGCGAGTACTCCTCGCGTCCGAAGCAACCCGATCCGAGCGCGGCGTGATGCTCGTTGCGGAAGTCGGTCGCAACGAGCTGGCTCACTGCTGACGGGTCCGACCCACCGAGCGCATCGAGATACGCCAGCGCGACGGAGTGGGCGTCAGCCCCAGACTTCACGGACCTTCTCGTACACGCCTTGGTCGAATGAGAACTCGACCAGGTTGCCGTCTGGGTCTTCGAGCATGCAGATGTATCCGATTGGTGCGGGCATCATGCGCGCCGGCATGGCCAAGCACCCGTCGGCCTCGGCGCGGGCGGCCATGTCGTCGACATCGGACTTGTTCGGCAGTTCGATTCCGAAGTGGTTGAACGGCGCGAGCTTCGCCAGTGGGGCGGGAGCGAACGGATCATGGCCTTCGAAGAACTGGGCGACGACCAGCACGAACGGGAACTCTCCCGCGTCGGAGTGGCCGAGCCAGGCGCCGTATCCGTCTTCGTCTTCGCGCTTGTCGAGCAGTTCGAGCGAGGTGTAGTTGAGGTACCAGGCGATCGTGGCGTCGAT
>JAJCXU010000315.1 GCA_029263275.1 Ilumatobacter sp. | reverse complement strand
GGATCGTCGATACCGGGGACGTCGACATAACTCGATGAACCCCCCTCGTCGTCCTTGAGCCGCCAGACGAAGCCGGGCGTCGCCTCCGCCAGGGCGTTGATGGGTTCGAGCGCCAATTGGAACTCGGCCATCTCCTCAGTGTCGAGCGGTGCTTGGAGGTAGCCGAGATTGAGTTGAGCGAGGTGGTATTGCGTCATCGCAGCCGACGGTATCCGCCAGCATCGCCGTCGACCGACGATTCACAGCCATCGCCGTACTCTTCTGCGGTAGTTGTCGTAGTCATCTCCGAACGTCGCAGCCAGTCGGCCTTCCTCGAACGGGATGTACCACCAGTTCGACACCGCGATGAACGCGATGGGTCCCAGCCATGCGGCCAGGGTCCCGACGAGGACGGCGGTCCCGATCAGCATGAGCGCGAAGCCGACGTACATCGGATTCCGCGTCCGGGCGAACCAGCCGTTGGTCAGCAACAGTGTGGGGTCACCGAACGTGACGATGTTCGTCTGCTCGCGTGCGAACCGAACGGCGTTGGTCAGGTTGAGCACGATGCCACCGAGCAGAACCGGCAGGCCGAGGAGGTTCCAGGGCGATGTGAACGGATTCGAGGCCGGTATCCAGCGCGTGGCAATCATGGCGATGGTCAGGAGCAGAACGAATCGCGGAGGCAGGAGTTGATGCCAGCGGGTGGGTCTGGGAACCGTTGTCGTCGTCGATGGAGAGGTCATGAGACCAGCGAAGCACCTCAACCAACATTGAGGTCAAGCCTGATGGTCGGCGTCAGTCGCGACGTACCGGTAGCACGTCATCGAGTTGGCGCAGAAATGTCGGGCACTCGATCGGCGAGGGGGCGGTGCACTTCAGGGCGTGCTCGAGACTCTCGATTGCCGTGTCGAGTGCGGCTCGTCGGGTACGAAGGTCGTCGAGCTTGTCGGCGAGATGTTGATGGCCAGCGGGCGGGCCGCTGGTGGTGAGCAGTGATCGGATCTCGCTCAGCGAGAATCCCGAACGTTGGGAGATGACGATGATCGCGAGTCGTTGCATGATCCCGTCGTCGTACTGTCGTCGGAGGCCCGCCCGGCCGACGGGCGCAATCAGGCCTTCGCGTTCCCACAGGTGCAGTGTCGAAGTGGGAATGCCGGACTGTGCAACCACCTCGCCGATGTCGATCATGTCAACAGCGTGCCAGACGCGCCACGGCGGTGCCGCGTCACAGTGTGGCTACGGTGAACACATGGCGTCCGTCCCCTTCACTTCGGCCCTTGTCACTGGTGCGTCGTCTGGCATCGGTGCCGAGATGGCGATGCAACTCGGCCGTGCCGATGTCCCCACCGTGCTGGTGGCGCGACGAGGCGACAAGCTCCGAGAGATCGCTGACCAGTTCGACGGGTTCAGCGTGCTCGAGGCGGACCTGGGGACGGCGGCTGGGCAGGACGCGGTCATGGCGGTTGTCGCCGACGTCGATGATCCGATCGACCTTGTGGTCAACAACGCTGGGTTCGGGACGAGCGGTCAGTTCGCCGAGCTCGACGCCGACCGCCTCGGAGATGAAGTCGAACTGAACGTCAAAGCGCTCACGCGGATCAGCAACGCTGCGCTGCATGCAATGGCGAGTCGCGGCTCTGGGTACCTGTTGAACGTGTCGAGTGTCGCGAGCTTCCAAGCGGCGCCGGGCCTGGCGGTGTACGCGGCGACGAAGGCGTACGTCACGAGCTTGACCGAGGCCTTGCACGAAGAAATGCGAGGGACCGGCGTGCACGTCACTGCGTTGTGTCCCGGGTTGACCAAGACCGAGTTCCAAGAACACAGCAACACGAAGGACTATGCGACAACCTTTCCCGACTTTGCCTGGACCACGGCGGAGTCGGTTGCGGCGGCCGGGCTCGAGGGTGTGGCGAAGAACAGAACCATCGTGGTTCCGGGAGCGCTCTACAAGGGGCTGGTTGCCACAAGCGACATCACACCTCGTGCGCTCGCTCGGCGCCTGAGTGGGCTGGCATCATCGATCCGCAACTGACCGCGAGTCGCAGGGGAGTCACAGTTGTACCCGGCACCGCTGTGACTGTCAGCCGTCGTCCTGGTGCTTCCTGCTCCGCAACGATCGATTCGAGCTGATCGTCCGCCGCCGCTGACCGTGTTGACGGTGCTGTCAGCGATGCAGGCGACTCAACCCTGGTACTCGCCTTGCACGTTGACCGTCACGGCGATCTGATTCTCACTCCAGATGGGCGCACGGGCATCGCTGAGTCCGAGCCAGTCGACAAGGGCATCTTGGTGTTCGAGACGGAGGCGAGCGCATCCCTTGCTCTGCGGCGACGTCGGCACATTGTTGGCGCCGTGGATGGCTTGGCCGCCGTCGAAGTACAACGGTCGATACATGTTGCCGTTCAGCGGGTTGTCGATGGCGACGGGAAAGTCGGTGCTGTCGTGCCAGCCACCGTTGTCGACCGCCGGGTCGAATCGGAAGGCGCTCGAACGTTCCTGCAGGCGAGTTTCGTGTCCCTCTGAACCGGTGGATGTCGGAAACACGTGGGTGAGTTCGTCGCTACCGGACCCGGCGAACATGATCTGGCACGTCCGGTCGATGAGGATCCAGCGAGTCGATGCCGTCGCTGAGGTCTGGGGCACGAGCAGCTCGGTCGATTCGAGCAGCATCTTCTCCTCTGCGCTGCCTGCGGCCATGTCGGCGGTGCTCGCAGGCAGGCCAAGCGAGAGCCGAACGGCGCAGAGCCGCTGACGAGTGACCGGTCCGGACACGCCGTCGACGAGCAACGAAGGGGTGCCGAACCCGTCGAAGAGCTTGTTCAGCTTCAAC
>JAJCXU010000314.1 GCA_029263275.1 Ilumatobacter sp. | reverse complement strand
CCGTCGCTACGAGGAGATCAAGACCGGCAAGCCGGTCAGCCCGGAGGCCCGCAGTCACGAGTTCAACCCCGGCGAAGTCTGGGAAGAGAACGAGTTCTGGATCGATCTCAGCTGGAAGATCGACCCCGATGGCACGATGGGTATCCGCCAGTGGTTCGAGTCCGATGAACGGCCGGGCAACCCGATCAGCGTCGACGAGTACTACGGCTACATCTTCGCCGAAGAAGTCCCCGGTCTCGCCGAGGCAGCCGAGGCCGCCGGGCAGGTTCCGCTCGAATACATGCGTGACCGCGGCAGCTTCGCGGTGCCGACCGATCCGTACGTTCCGTACGAGAAGATCGTCAGTGCCGAGGCTGTTGCCGACTGCACGAAGGACGAGTCGGGCGTGTTCCGCAAGCCGGGCACGATCGGCACGTTCGACGGTTCCGAAGAGAGCTTCGCCAGCACCGAACTCGCCAAGCTGGGCGACGGTTCACCCGCTGTTGAAATCGATGGCGAGATCAAGGAAGGCTTCCCGACACCGTCGAAAAAGCTCGAACTGTTCTCAACCACCCTCAAAGAGTGGGGCTGGCCCGAGTACTCGACACCGAAGTGGATCCCGAGCCATGTGCACTGGGAGAAGCTCGACCTGGCCGGCACCGAGCGCATCTTGCTGCCGACCTTCCGCATCCCGACGCTGATCCACACTCGCTCCGCGAACTCGAAGTGGCTCAACGAGATCAGCCACCGCCATCCGTTGTGGATCCATCCGGAGGACGCCGAGAAGCTCAACATCGAAGAGAGCGGCCTCGTCCGCATCTCCACCCGCATTGGCCACTTCGTGATCCAGGCCTGGCGCACCGAGGGCATCCGCCCCGGCGTGGTCGCGGCATCGCACCACATGGGTCGTTGGCGTTTGGACGAAAAGGAAGGCCGCAACTGGGCCGCTGGCAAGGCGACGATCGATCAGCAGGGCACGACGTGGACGCTCAAGCGCGAGAAGGGGAACGAGGCCTACGAGTCATCTGACCCCGACACCGGGCGCATCTGGTGGCACGACACCGGTGTGCACCAGAACGCCACATTCTGCGTCCAGCCCGACCCGATCTCTGGCATGCAGTGCTGGCATCAACGTGTCCACGTCACGCCAGCAGAAGCCGGTGACGAGTACGGCGACGTGGTCGTCGACACCGCGAAGTCGCGTGAGGCCTACCTCGACTGGATGACCAAGACCCGTCCGGCCGGCACCACGAACGACAGCGGCCTGCGCCGTCCGCTCTGGTACGCGCGTCCGCTCAAACCCACACTCGACGCCTACCGCCTTCCGAGCTGAGACGGGCCAGATCGCCCGATTGCGGCGTCAGGCGAACTCCTCATTGAGCAAGCTCAACTTCGTCGTCGCCTTCCTTGCACTCGGACGATCTGGTCCCGTCTCAGTGACAAGAAGGGGATGGGTTGCTGTGGCGTCGCTTGGTACCGGGACCTGGCCGCTCTGGATTCCTCGGCGTCAGGTTGGTGATGAACCGGGGCGGACGACGCCGGTTTCATAGGCGAGGACCACGGCTTGTACGCGGTCGCGGACGCCGAGCTTGGTGAGCAACCGACTGACGTGTGTCTTGGCGGTTGCCTCGCCGACGAACATCGCTGCGGCGATCTCGCGATTGCTGAGGCCGTGTGCCAACAACTCAAGTGCTTCGCGCTCGCGGTCGGTCAGGTCGTCCGGCAGTGAGGCGGCGCTGGCCTCGGGTTCGGGTTGCGCAGCGAACTCTTCGATCAGTCGCTTGGTCACCGACGGCGACAGCAGCGCGTCGCCCGCGGCGATCACTCGGACCGCCGCAACCAGCTCCTGCGCTGGCGTGTCCTTCAAGAGGTACCCGCTGGCTCCGGCCCGCATGGCCCCGTACACATATTCGTCCAGGTCGAACGTCGTGAGGACGAGCACTTTGGTGTCACAGCGTTGATCCGCTGCGATGAGCTTCGTAGCCTCGATGCCGTCGAGGACGGGCATACGAATGTCCATGAGTACGACGTCGGGACAGGTGCGTTGGCACAGTTCGACACCGAGCCGGCCATTTTCGGCATCGCCGACGACTTCGATGTCAGCCTGCGCGCCGAGAATCATGGTGAACCCGTCGCGCATCAGGGCCTGGTCGTCGACGATTGCAACTCGGATGGTCATGCGGGTTCCTTGTGGGTTGGTGGTGTCACTGATGCAACGGACGGTCGGCCGGACGGGTCGAGCGGAAGTGTGGCGCTGACGACGAAGCCGCCGCCGGCACGGGGTTCTGCCGACAACGTGCCACCGTAGATCTCGACGCGTTCGCGCATCCCGACCAGCCCGTTGCCAGCACCCGTCGCGGCGAGTGCTGACATCGCGCCTGCGCCATCGTCGCTCACGACGATCGAGACCGAATCGTCGCTGTAGGACAGCCGCACCGATGCGGTTGCCGATTGTCCTGCGTGCTTGCGGGCGTTGGTGAGCGATTCTTGCGCGATGCGGTAGATCGCGAGTTCGATGCCGGCTGGCAGAGTGAGTGACGTTCCGCTCACGACGAGTTCGGTTGGTAGCCCGGAGGCCACCGACTGGGCGACCGCCTCTGCGAGGTCGCCGAGACCCGGTTGTGGACTGAGCCCAGCATCGGACCGATGAGTGTCTCGGAGCACGCCAAGCATTCGGCGCAGTTCGGTGAGGGAGTCGCGGCCGACGTTCTCGATGTTGGCGAGTACTTCGATGGTCTTGTCGGGGTTGGTACGAGCGACCTGTTGAGCGGCGGCGGCTTGGACGGAGATGACGCTCATCCCGTGCGCCACGACGTCGTGCATCTCGCGGGCGATGCGCTGACGTTCGTCCGTCACTGCCATCCGGGCTCGAAGCTCGAGGTTCTCTTCGGCCTCGTGGGCGCGCTGTTCGAGGTCAGCGATGCGTTGGCGACGCTGGAAGACGACCTCACCCAGGAGGGCGGCCGCGAGATGGATTGCAGAGAACCCCAAAGCAATGAGGGCGGGGTTGTCCTCCTGCGACGTTGACCACGGCAGCGCGGCGGAGATGGTCACGACGACGGCGACTGCCCCGACGTGGCGCCACGCCCGGCGGCGATTGCGGCCGTGGGCGGCGCCGCTGTAGATCGCAATGACGGCAGCGCCGTCGAACCCGAGTGGGTAGTCGAGGATCCAGTAGAGGCCGATCGAGATGGAGACCACGTACATGACAGCCAGCGGGTACCGGAGACGGAGCGCGAGCGGGAGGGTCTGGCCGATCAGTAGGACGTAGGCGAACGCGTTGGCATGGCGGCCGTCGGTGCCGCCGTTGGCATACACATCGCCGACACTCAGCAGGCACATCGCGGAGAAGATGAACGCGTTGATCCCGAACGAATGCGCCGTGGCCCAGGCTCTCGATGCTCCCCAGCGGCGACTGAACGATCGGCTTGCGTAGCCGTCGATTGCCGTCGGTTCACTCATCGAGTCGCACGCCAGACTCGGTGTTCAGTTTGCGGCTTGAAGCAACGGTGAGCCGAGTGTCGGTCTCATTGGTCGGCAGAATGGCACGCACGGCGAAGCCGCCCCCGGTGCGCGGGCCGACCGCGAGCGAGCCGCCATAGATCTCCACTCGTTCGCGCATGCCGATGAGGCCGTTCCCGCCACCTGTGCTCGACAAGGCTGACACAGCGCCTCGCCCGTCGTCGGAGATGTCGATGACGTCTTCGTCGGAGCGGTACTCGATGGTGACGATCGCTGTGGCCGACGAGCCGGCGTGTTTCAGCACGTTGGTCAGCGCTTCCTGCACGATTCGGAACCCGGTGAGTTCGATGCCGGGAGAGAGCTCGTGGGCGTCGCCGACGATGATGAGTTCGGTGGCGACGCCAGCGTCACGCGACTGCTCGACGGCATCGCGCACGTCGGTCAAGCTCGGTTGGGGAGCAAGCGACGCTGCCGCATCATCGCCGTCGCGGAGGACGCTCAGCATGCGCCGCATCTCGTTGAGCGACTGGCGTCCGACGTTCTCGATGCGTTTCATCACCTCGGCGGCTTTGTCCGGGTCGTGGTGCACGATCTCTTGTGCGGCGGCCGCCTGGACGGAGATGACGCTCATCCCGTGGGCGACCACATCGTGCATCTCGCGCGCAATCCTGCTGCGCTCTTCGGCGACCGCACGGGCGGCGTTTGCCAGCCGGTCGGCCTCGGCAGTGGTGGCCCGATGTTCGGAGTCAGCGAAGAGTCGCTGGCGGTTCCGCACGAGCGCCCCGACGGCGATGCTTCCGACGAGAAAGGACGACATGCTCACTGCGCTGTCGACGTCGAAACCGTCCCGTGTATCGAGCAACGTGAAGCAGGCGATCGCGAAGAGCGCCGGAGCGGTGATCACGAGCACGGCCCAAGCTCGGCGGCGTTGATCGCTGTGCGCAGCGACAGCGTAGAAGCCAGAG
>JAJCXU010000313.1 GCA_029263275.1 Ilumatobacter sp. | reverse complement strand
TGCACCACGTTCGTCGAGCCATTGACTGTCACCAGGTTGTCCGTGATGTCAAGCAGTGACCGCACAAAACGCTGATAACGATCAACGCCCTCCGCACGAACGGCATCGCGGTCGCCGGGCGCTGCTGTCGGCTGCTTCACGACGAAGCCGCCCTTGGCCCCGACCGGCACGATGACCGCGTTCTTCACCATCTGCGCTTTCACCAACCCGAGCACTTCGGTGCGGTAATCCTCGCGACGGTCACTCCATCGCAACCCACCACGAGCGACTCGTCCGGCACGGAGATGGACGCCCTCGACCTTCGGCGAACACACGAAGATCTCGAACATCGGTCGCGGTTCAGGCAGGAACGGAATCGACTGTGCATCGAGCTTGACGGCAATCTCTTCATGCAGCATCCCCGCGGCGTCGCGTTGGAAGGCATTGGTTCGCGAGGTCGCATCGATCAACGTCAACAACGCTCGGCAGATGCGATCATCGTCGAGCGACGGAACATCATCGAGCCGGCGAAGGATGTCAGCGCGAGTTGCATTCGCGAGCATCGGTGACTCAGCGGGCGGCGGCTCGCTCGACGCATCGAATCGAGCATCGAAGAGCGCGGCGAGGTCGTACGAGATGGGAGCGTGACGGACCAGCACTTCCTCGATGTACGCCTGGCTGAACGGGAACCCGGCCTGCTGCAGGTAGCGGCTGTAGCACCGCAGTACCGCCACCTGGCGAACCGACAGGTCAGCGGCCAGCACCAGCCTGTTCAGGCCATCGGTCTCGACCTCACCACGCACCAGCGCGCGGAATGCTCGCTGCACCTCGGCATGCTGCTGCTCGGCAAGATCTGCCGCTGCGGCCGGCAGCCGTACTCCGATGTCGTAGAGATACACCGGGCCAGCGCTGCTCCGGAAGACCGCCGGGTGCTCGTCCACGGCGTGCAGACCCAGATGGCCGAGCAAGGGCACCAGGTCGGCAATCGTCGCGGACACTCCACGGCGGAAGATCCTGAACCTCCACTCCCCCGACGGACCATCGACCGAGCGCGACAGTGACGTCTCGAGGAGATCGGAGACGTCGGCATCGTCGGCGGGCGCCTCGATGAGTCGGGCAACTTTCGCCAGGTCGCCGACCGATGTCGCCGGGTCCACCCGTGAGCTGTACGACAGCGGCACGACGTCGCGGACGACCTCGAAGACGTGCCGACCTTGTGTTTCACCCAGCGACTCGATCAACGCGGTCCGAGCACGCTCAGACCACGATGCGGTTTCCCGATCGATCTGCTCACCGAGGCGGTCGAGGTCGAGCCGGTCCTTCACCGATACCGTCATCGAGATACGAGCCAACGAGCTCGACTCGACCAAGCTGCTCACGTCACGGGCCTTGCCGCCAGCGTGACGCTCGACCAGCGCGGCAACGCGGTCCTGCAATCCCGACTCGAATCGAGCCTTGGGGAGGTAGACGAAGACCGTCGTGAAGTCGCCGACCGGTTCGGCAACGTCGAAGACGCGAACGATGCGACGTTCTTGCAGCCCGACGATGTCGATCACCAGCTCAGCGAGCATGTGTCCATCGAGTTCGAAGAGCAGATCTCGCGGCAGCGTCTCGACCACGTTCTTGATCGCGCGACCGGTGTGGCTGACCGCCGTTGCACCCGACAGCTCCATCACTTCGGATGCACGCCCGCGCAGCACCGGGATCGCGAAGACACTCTCGCGATATGCGCCGCTCCCGAGCAGACCGATGAAGCGGTGCTCGACGACCGAGCCGTCGGTCTCCGACGCGACGCGGACTGCGAGTGACGTCATCCGCGACGCTCGGTGAATCATCGCCAAGGCATCGGTCCGTGCAATCACCACTGGCTCTTCGATCACGTCGCCTGGCTTGGATGGCGGCCAGACCGCCGCGGCATCGAGGGTGGCCGATGGCCGATACTCACCGAGTTCGCTACCGGCAATCAGTGCCAACGCTGGTGTGCCGGCGCCATCGACGGTTCGTTGGTACGACGCTGCGCCGAGAAAGACGAAGTGCTGGTCTGCGAGCCAGCTGAGCAAGTCGGCCTGCTGCTGGACCCCCACGGCCAACGCTCCGAGCCGACGGCGCATCTCGGGAAAGTCGGCGACGACCTGCATCACGTCATCGATGGCTACCCGAACATCGGATTCGACCTGTCGTTCGAGTTCTGGGCTACAGCGATCGAGCTGAATCTGCGTCCACGCCTCGAATGTGGTGGAGCCATCTTCGAGCAGATCGAAACCGACGAGTTCGTTGTCGGCATCGCGTTGCACCGGCAACATCGGATGCACGAGCAGATCGATGCCGAGACCATGCCGGTCGAGCACCATCCGCACGGTGTCGACCAAGAAGGGAACGTCGTCGGTGACGAACATCAGCACCGAACGGTTGGGAGCCCATCCGTCACGCTCGAGATCCGGCGTACGCACGTTGACCAGCACTTCACCGGGCGCTCGCTGCCGACCGATCTCGAAGTGGGTCACGGCGGCGGCATAGGCCTCATCAAGTGGCCGGTCGTCGATGTCGTCGTCGGGCAGCTCGCGGTAGTAGCGCTCGACGAAGGGCGCCAACAGCGGCTGATCCGGCCGTCGCTCCTGCGCCATTGCGGTCAGTGCTGCGATCGCCTGCTCGATGTCGTTCGTCGTCCCCATGTCACTCCCAGATCACGCCGGCCGAGGGGCGCACGATCCACATCGCGCACCCTGCGGCACAGTACCCCCTCGGCGCTGAACGGCATTCCAAAGCGTCCCAACAAGGTGCGAACACGACATCGCCGCCAGAAACTGGGGCAGGATGGGCGCCATGCAGCAGATCAATGTGCTCGGGACCGAACTCATGCCGTGCTCCTACGACCCGATGACCGGCTTCTACCGCACCGGCTGTTGTGAGAACCGCGGCGACGACCCCGGGATGCACACCGTGTGTTGCCGGGTTGATGCCGACTTCCTCGCGTTCTCTGCGTCACGCGGCAACGACTTGTCGACGCCAATGCCCCAATATGGCTTCGCCGGACTCACCCCGGGAGATCAGTGGTGCGTGTGTGCGATGCGCTGGAAAGAGGCGTTCGAGGCCGGGCAGGCCTGCGATGTGGTCCTCGAGTCAACCCATGTCAGCACCCTCGAATTCGTCGACCTCGCTCAGCTCAGGCAGCACGGCGTCACCGCCGGCGAGGAATGACACTGCGATGAGCGACGATCCGACTGAAGATGACGGATTTCTGCAACACGTCTACGACCTATCGACGCAGGACGACACCGATCAGTACTACTCCCGCTGGGCGGCCACCTACGACGACGAACTGACTCGCCAGGGCTATCAAACACCAGCCCGGTGCGCTGATGCCCTACGTCGCTTCGTCGCACTCGACGCTCCCGTGCTCGACATCGGATGCGGAACGGGCATGTCCGGGGCGGCCATGCGCACCGTTGGGTTCACCAACCTCACCGGCACGGACGTGAACGCCGAGATGCTCGCGGTCGCGGAGACCGCCGGGATCTATCAAGACACATGGGTCACCGATTTGGACAACCCGCTTCCAGTCGTCCCCGGCGAGTTCGCGGCGATCACCGCGGTCGGCGTGATCGGTATCGGAGCGGCGCCGGCGTCCCTGCTCACGCTTGCCCTCGACTCGCTCGCTTCGGGCGGGTGCGTCGTCTTCTCGTACAACGATCACGCGCTCGCGGAGCCCGAGTATCGACAGGTGCTCGACGACGCGATCACCACGG
>JAJCXU010000312.1 GCA_029263275.1 Ilumatobacter sp. | reverse complement strand
CGATGCGGTCGCCGAGACCGATTGCCTCCGCGCCACCGATCGTCGCGAGGCCGAACACTTCGTGGGCGCCGAACCGCGTCGGGTCGATACGCGTGTCGCGGGCAAGCCCCGAAGCAAGTGCCGCGGTGCGCAAGATGTCGGTGACGTCGCCGGCATTGGTCGCGTCGCAGCCAAGTGCGACGCGTCCACCGCGCTCGACGATCTCCGCATGGCGACCATGTGCGCAGACGCCCTGGCCCAATCGAAGATATGCCCACGGGCAGTACGCGATCGCCGTGCCCGTGTCGAGGACCAGATCGACCTCGTCGTCGTCGAGCCACACACCATGAGCGATGAGCAGGTGTCGGCCGAGGACCCCCAATTCGTTCAGGTGAACGAGTGGTCGTCGGCCCGTACGTTCGAGGTACCGCTCGGGGTCCGACGACGTGGGCGACATATGCATCGTGAGGCCGGTCTCCAGTGAGCGAGCAAGGTCGGATGCACCGGCGAGGAGTTCGTCCGATGCCAAGTCGTGACCGACGAGCGTGACCCATCCTTCGACAAGTCCGCCCGCCGGGTTCGCCTCGACGACTTGGCGCTGGCGGTCGAGCACCTCATCGGCGGGTGCAGCAAAGGGGCCCTGCTCGATGTCCCAGCCCCAGACGCCGAGCGTCGCGCGGAGGCCGACTTCACGGAGTGCGTCGGCCACGACCGACGCGTGCGCGACGGTGCCGGCTTCGACGACCGTCGTCACCCCGTTCGTCACTGCCTCGACAGCCGACAGCAAGGCCGACACGTGATCATCAGCAGGTCCATGGGCTCCGTGCACCGGGACCGACCATTCGAAGATCGACGCTCCGGGAGGCAAGAGGTCCGGGATGCAGCTCCGGATGAGCGGGTCGCCGGTGAGGTGCTGATGCCCATCAACCATCCCAGGCGTCACGACACAACCGGCCGCGTCGAACACCTCGGCGTTTGGATACTGCTCGCCGAGGGCAGCCGTCGAACCGACAGCAACGATGGCGTCGTCGTCGATCACGATTGAGCCGCCGGTGAGGACCTCACGCGCCGGGTTCATGGTGACGACGTCGCCGCCGCGGATGATTCGCTGCATCAGGTGGAGACGTCAGCCGCGTCGGGCGGTTCGACCGAACACTTCGCGGACCATCGGTTCGAAGTGCTCGAGCGACTCGCTGTCGTAGTCGGGGTCGAATGCGGTCTGGTCCCAGACGTCGGCGAACTTCTCGCCGAGCGCATACGCCGGATGGTCGACATGCCGGAGGCGAAGGTCGGGGTCCATGCCGATTCGGGCGTAGTAGTGGCGGCCTTGGAAGTCCTGGTGGTACTTCACGACCCAGTAGGCCTCGTCGCTCACCCATGGACGCAGCATTTCTGCGGCGACTGCGGGATGATTCATGTTCGAGAATGTCTTGCCCACGTCGTGGCAGAGCGATGCAACGATCATGTCGAGGTCGGCCCCGTCACGCTCGGCGCGGGTTGCGGTCTGCAGAGCGTGATCGAGCTGGCTGACGACGAAGCCCTGGTGGAGCTGATCCATCGAGCGCAGGAGCACGAGCATGCGGTCAGCGACGCGACCGAGGTCCGTGTCGAGGTGCTCCTCGACATAGGTCATGTACTCGGCAGAGAATTCAGCCATGCTCGAGCCGATCTCGCCGTCGAACCCCACGGCGCCAGCCGTTCGATCGATGAGGATGTCGTTGGTGGTGTCGGTCATCTCGTAACTCCTGATTGCTGATGATGGAAAGATCGCTGGGAAAGATCGCTAGAAGAAGGGCTGGATTGAAGAAGGGTCGTCATCGGTCGCCGACGAAGCGGTCGGGAAGGCCGCCCGTCGTGCCGACAGCGCGAACTCCGGGTGCTTCGTACGGATGCGCGGCCGCTGCCGCTTCATCGAGCACGACACCAAGGCCCGGTGCATCGGGGATGCGGACCCGCCCGTCCTCGATCGCTTCCAGACCGAGAACCGCCCCGTCAGAGAACGCGTCCCAGACGCCGAACAAGCTCGGTGGGTATTCGATCGTGCGAATCGCTGCGACGCTGCCGGCGAGGTGCAAGTTCGCTGCGAGAGAGATCGGTCCGGCACACACGTGTGGCACGACTCGAACGCCGAACGACGCGGCAGCCTCGGCCATCCGGCGAGCCTCAGAGATTCCGCCGGCGGTCGACGCATCGGGCTGCAACACATCGAGTTGGCGTCGCCGCATCGCCTCGATTGCTTCCTGCAAACCGAAGAGATGCTCCCCGTACGCGACGGGGACGGGGGAGTGCTGGACGAGCGCCTCGATACCGGCGCGCTCGGCCTGGGGCAACGGCTCCTCGATCCAGCGCACGTCGAACTTGGCCAGCTCGGTGGCGAGCACCCGGGCGGTCGGCAGTGTGTAGGTCTCGCTTGCATCGACCATCATCTCGATGTCCGGCCCGAGCCGGGCGCGGAGGTCGGCGAGCGTGTCGAGGTCGGCCTGCCACTCGGGCCCCGTGCGTACCTTGACCTTTCGAACACCACGGTCGAGCAGCGGCGCCAAGATGCCCATGTGGTGATCGGCCGGACCTTCCTCGAGGAAGGCCGACGAGGCATAGACCTCGACATCGTCATGCACGCGCCCGATCAGGGAGCTGATCGATCGGTCCGCGGCGCGTGCCGCCAGATCCCAGAGCGCGATCTCGATCGCCGACCGGGCCTGCGCGCCAACCCAGGCATCGCCCAAACGGCGACGAGTGAAGAGCCGCATGCGCTCGGCAATCGGGTCAACGGACTCCAGTTCCTGGCCAACAACCAACGGCGCGAGCACGTCTGAGACGGTCGTCGCGAGCACGGAGGCGTACGAGCAGCCGTAGCTGTCGCAGGCCTCTCCCCACCCGACGGTGCCGTCATCGGCGGTCACTTTGACGAACAGAAACGACATTCGTTCACGGTCGGTGCCGTACGAGCACGCGACGGGTGTGACGTCGACGATCTTCATCGTTCACCTCTGATCTGCATTGCCGTCCTCCGTACAATGAGGCGGTGACAACGCCTCCGAACTCTCTGCTCACCCACATCGCTCTGCCGGTGCGAGACCTGGCTGCGACGCTCGCGTTCTACGAGAAGTACACGACGTTGGCCCTCATTCATGAGCGGTACGACGACGAGACGAAGATGCGGACAGCGTGGCTCGCGAACGAACGTGACCGCACGGTCGGCGAGGCCGCCCGATTCGTCATCGTGCTGATCGAAGGCGACCTGCCCAAGCAGATCACCGGCTCGATCGAGGCCTCCTACGGCTTCTTGACGTCGATTAGTCACCTCGGCCTGTCGCTCGACACCCGCGAAGAGGTCGACGCAATCGCCGACATGGCCCGCGAGGAAGGCTGCCTGCTCCTCGGCCCGATGTACCGCAACGAAGTCGTCGGTTACATCTGCATCGTCACCGACCCCGACGGCAACAACCTCGAGTTCTCCGTCGAGCAGATCCTCGGCTGACACGGCGCCCACGGCGGGCACTACTTCAGCCCTCTGATGAAGGGCTGGGCGAGCGCGCTGGGCGCACGTACCCGTGTGGCGAACACGGACATCGCGACAATCGTCACGACGAACGGGAGCGAGGCGAGCAGATCGCCGTTGAGCTCGTAACCGAGCGCGGGCAACGAGAGTCGGAACGACAGCACCACACCGAACAAGATGCAGCCGGCGATCGTTCCACGAAGTGTCCAGCCGCCAAAGATCACGGCGATCAGGGCAATGAACCCACGCCCTCCGACGATCGAATCCTCGAACTGGCCAACGGCGCCCAAGACCAAATAGGCGCCACCGATGCCGGCGGTGACACCGAGCACGTAGATCCCCTGCCGACGTCGGCGATTGACGTCGATCCCTGACACGTCAGCGGACTGCGGGTTCTCACCGGCGGCCCGAAGTTCGAGACCCCAGCGCGTGCGGTAGACCAGCCACCAGCAGATGGGCACGACTGCGTAGATGAGGTAGAAGAGCCATGCCCGATCGAACAGCGCACGTCCAACCAGGGGGATGTCGGACAGCAACGGGATCGATGTGCTCTTAGACTTCTTCGAACTGAACTCGAGTTCGGACGCGAGGAAGCTCGCCAAGCCGAGCACGAGAATGTTCAGCGTCAGCCCGACCACGAACTGATTCGCCACGAGTCGATGACTCATCTGGGCTTGCACGAGCGCGACCACGAGGCTCGCGGCGATGCCGCAGAACAGGGCGACGACCTGGTTGCCCCCGCTGCGGTCAAAGCCGATGACCGCGGCAAAGGCTGAGGCGAGGAACATTGCCTCGACCGAGATGTTGAGCGTGCCCGACCGTTCGGCCACCCACTCCCCTGATGCGCCGAACGCGAGGAACACCGCGAACGTGAAGGCGTTGATGTAGGCGGCCTCCGACGTGGCGACGTCGAGCAGCGCACCCAAGAAGTCACCGATCATGTCCGGTCCCCCGAAGCAGCCAACTCACGTCGGCGTTGACGGACGAAGAGCAAGGCGGGCGGGATCAGCAGCGCCAAGACGAGGAGCCCTTGCACCACGTCGGTAACGCGACGCTCGACGCCGGTTGAAGCAAGAAAGCCCGACCCGGTCCGAAGGCAGGCGAAGACGACGGCGACCAAGACCGCTGCCGACACGCGCTGCCGAGCGACCAGCGCCACGAGGAGGCCGGTCCAACCGATCGAGGACGGGAAACCCGGCACGAGTGTGTAGTTGCCGAAGTCGCCTCCGGCGAGCATCAGCCCGCCAGCCAGTCCGGCGAAGGCACCCGACACGATGAGCGCCCCGCCGCCGTACCGCGGCGCCGCGACTCCGGCGCGCCGAGCAGTCCGAGGATTGAAGCCGAGCATGCGGAGCCGGAACCCCCAGACCGTCGAGGTGAGAACGAAGCCGAGCAGTCCGACGATGCCGAGGGCCAAGAAGACGGAGGTTGGGAACTCATTGCCGAACCAGGTGACGCGTGGGATCCGTGTGTCGGGATCGAGCTGCTGGCTGATCTGCTGTCGATTCGAGCGCCCTTCGCTCGGTGCGAGGAGCAGCCACTGGTTCTTCAAGCCGTAGCCGACCAACTGGGTGCCGATGGTGACGAGCAGCAGCGTGGTCAACACTTCGGGCACATTGCGTCGGTACCGCAGCACCGCAGCGATTGCGGCCCAGAGACCGCCGCCGACCGCACCCGCGACCATGAGGACGATCAGGACCAACGGTCCGGGACCGCTCAGCTCGACGCCGACATAGGCGGCAAATGCTGCCCCGAGGAACACCTGGCCCTCTTGACCGATGTTGACGAGGCCAGCCTGCGTCGAGACGATGGTCCCGAGTGCCACGAGGAGCAGCGGAATCGCCACGCCAATCGACACGCCGATCCGACCTGGACCGCGGACACTCCCGTCGAGCAGTGCGCCGAACACCTCACTTGCCGAGCCGCCGGTGGCTTCCACGAGGATCGCCGACAGAACCAATGCGGCGACGATGCACGCGCTGTACAGGCCAACGGTCTCGCCGTAGACGCCGAGGTCAAACCAACGTGAGCGGCTGGTGTTCCGGCCCTCACTTGGTGAGGGATCGCGGTGCTCGTGCGTACCAGGGGTCAACGAAATCGCGTCGACCTCTGTCTCTTCGAATCCGGGGGTCATGCGACCTGCCCACCCATCAGCAAGCCGATGCGATCGAGATCAGCGTCAGTGCGGTCCATCTCACCGATGATGCGACCGTCGGAGATGACGACGATCCGGTGGGCGAGGTCGAGAATCTCTTCCAACTCGCTCGATATGAGCAGTACGCCGACGCCGCTCTCGGCGACTTGTCGGAGCCGGTCGGTCATGTACTCGATCGCCCCGACATCGAGACCGCGCGTCGGCTGCGCGGCGACGAGGACCGTCGGTTGCCGCGAGATCTCGCGAGCGAGCACGACTCGCTGCTGATTGCCTCCCGACAGCGACGCCAGTGGCGCGTCGGGACCTGAGCACGAGATGTCGAAGTCACGAATCAGCGCTTCCGCCTCCGCGCGGAGGGCCGCTCGGTCGATGACTCCACGCCGCTCCCCGACGCCGATGTCGACCAGCGCGAGGTTGTCGGCGAGGGTCATGTCGAGCACGACGCCAGAGTCGTGGCGGTCTTCGGGGATCACGCCGACACCCGCATGCGCCATCGCGCCGGCATGCGCTGTCGACACCGGCTGATCATTCACTCGGATCTCACCAGCATCGATGTCGAGGAGGCTCGACAGGGCATCGGCGAGCGGCCGCTGTCCGTTGCCTTCGACACCAGCCACGCCGACGATCTCACCAGCACGGACGTGCAGGTGCAGGTCATCGAGCAGCGGGCGGCCGTCGCGCGATCGGATGGAGACCCCGTCGATCGCGAGCACGATGGGAGTGTCGGTGTGCTCTGAGTCCGGTATCTCGGCGCCCTCGAGATCAGTGTCAATCACGCCCAGCGCCACGCGCTCGGCGCGGAGCGACACGCTGCGCCCGACCATCGAGGCGGCCAGCGCCGACGCGGTCACTTCTCCGGTGACGACCTTGTCGACCACTCGACCCTGGCGCATGATGGTGACCTCGTCGGTCGCGCGCATGATCTCGTCGAGCTTGTGGCTGACGAGCGCAACGGCTCGGCCCTCGTCGTCGACGACGTGGCGCAAGGTCTCGAAGAGTTGCTCACTCTCGGCGGGGGTGAGGACCGAGGTCGGCTCGTCGAAGATCAATATCGAGGGGTCGCGCCGGAGGCACTTGATGATCTCGACGCGCTGCCTCATGCCAACCGTGAGGTCGCCAACCACAGCGTCAG
>JAJCXU010000311.1 GCA_029263275.1 Ilumatobacter sp. | reverse complement strand
TGCCGCCCACTTCGCGTCGAACGGCCCGTTGCAGTTCGCTGCCAGGGACCACGACGTCGGCGCCGAGTGCCTTGGCATAGGCCTGCTGCTGTGGGTATCGGGCCCCGACGACGATGCGCGCCTCGGGGACGTAACGCTTGAGTCCGGCAACGGCGGCGAGGCCCATCGTTCCGGCTCCGAGCACAGCGATCACAGGGTTCTCGACGCCGACGATTGACGGCCGAGTGAGCAGCGCGGCGTGGATGCCGCCGGCGAGTGGCTCGACGAGTACTGCCCGCTCGTCGGGCATGTCGTCGTCGATGTAGTGGAGTTGCGAGTCGTGCGCCCAGAACCAGGGTGCCCATCCGCCGCCAGTCGAACAACAGAAGCCGGTCTGAATCCCTGCTTCGAGCGCTCCACCGTTCGAGTCCATCGCGAGGTGGGCGTAGTCGTCGCCGTCGGCGGGTGCTGCGCCGTCGAACGGCAACGGGAGCCCGCGGGCGGCATGGCCGAGCACCGGTTCGAGTACCACGCGTTGGCCCGACTCGAGTTCGCCGACCACTTCGTGGCCGGGGACGAACGGGAAGCTCACCCAGTCTTCGAAGTAGGTCGAGGCATGTCCTTCGACGAGCGCGATGTCGGAGCCACAGATGCCGGAAAGCCGGGTGCGTACCTGATGCCAGCCGTCGGCGTCAGTGCCGCCCGGGCACGCGGGGTCGTCGATGGTCCGCATTTCGAGCGGGCCGATCTTGGCAGCCATCGTCGGCGAGACTGCCGAGGCGATGCGGGCCATGCCGAGTTTGGCGACCTTGTGTCGAACCTGCAGTGCCCTCATGAAGCGAAGGCCTTCCGCTCGCGCTCGCTCAACAAGTCACCGATCGGCAGCAACGGCTGCGGTGATCCCGATGCCTTGCTCCAGTTCTCGACCAACCAACCACGCTTGCGAGCGATGGCGGCAAGCCGCGTTTCAGGGTTGACCGCAACGGGGAATCCGACCGCTTCGAACAGCGGCAAGTCTGACGATGAGTCGGCATAGGCCACGCACTCGTCGAGGTCGAGCCCTTCGCGATCGCAGTAGTCGGCCAGCAACTGTGCTCGGGCTTCGCCGGTCGGCGGAACGACCGGCATCTCACCGGTGTATGTGCCGTCGGGCTTGATGGTCATCTCGGCCGCGAAGATCTCGTCGAACAGCGGCCGCAGGCCCTCGACGTTGAAGCTGAGCGCACCGGTGATCAGCACGGTGCGGTGGCCGGCGGCGCGGTGCTCGCGGACTCGCCGAAGACCCTCGGGGAAGCTCTTTGCCATGATGAGCTGCGTCATCATCTCGCGTGCATCGGCCTCGACCTGTGCGACCGGAGCGTTTTCGTAGCGACGGTAGAAGTGGCGGAGGAAGTCGGTGCGGTCCTGCCGGTCGATCTTGAGGAGGCCTGGCGCCTCGAGCAGCGTGCGGAACACGTAGCGCAATCGTTCTGGTGTGTCGAGTCGCCGAGTGGCGAGCCACGAGTAGCTCTCGACCACGTTCGAGGCAATCAAGGTGTTCTCGAGGTCGAACGCGGCGACTTGGCGTTTGGGGTCGAGGACCTGGCGACGCATGCGGCCCATGCGGTCGGTGCTCTTTGCTTTGCCCGGCGTCGACTTCACTCGGGCGTGTTGCACGATCGACGGCAGGTGGATCTGGTTGACGTAGTGGTCCCAGTCGACGACGCGTGGATCGAAGTTGAAGTCACGCTGGTCGTCAGCATCGAGGGTGTCCCAGAGGCCGAGCAGGTTGTCGACCTGGTAGATCGCCTCGCACTCGGTGTAGAGCCCGTACAGCTCGACGTATTCGAGTGCCCGTTCGATGTCTTGGCGCTTCGACTCCAGCTCGGCAGCGAAGTCGGCTTGCTTGCCCCGTAGCGGGAGGGCCTGGAGGGCCTTCTCTGCTGTGGTCAGCGTTTTCTTGGCTCGCGTGAGCTGCTTCTGGACCCGACCGCGGCCAGGGAAGCGCCACTCGGGCACGATGATCGGTTGGCCGTCGCGGTCGTACAGCGGGTTCGCGGTGAAGAACGCCGTGGTCCAGTCGACCATCGCTCGGTATCGCAGTGGATTAACGCCACCGGAGGCCACCTGGCTGATTGCCGGTGCCCGTTCGGGGCCGGCGCCAGCGACGCCGATGATGGCGGCGACGACGATGTCGACCGGGATGACATCGACAGTTCCCTCGGGAACGCCGGGGAACTCTTTGAGGAGCCCGCCCGCGAACGAGATGATGACCGGCTCGGCCATCCGGAATCCGCGGATCCAGCCGGGGTTGGGTTCGGCCCACGCCGACTCGATGATCGACGGGCGCACGATCGACACCGGCACCGGACCCTTCACTTCGGTCAGCGCTTGCTCGCCGAGTGCCTTCGTGTAGGCGTACGCATCGGGCCAACCCAGGCTGGCGGCGCGTGATCGTCCGGCATCGACCAATTCGGCACGGACCCACCGTTCGCGAAGCTGTTCGGTCTTTGCCGCCAGCGCCGGAGCACCAGCCGCGCCGAGTTCGCCGCGAGCCTCCTTGCGGAAGCGTTCGAGATTCTCGCGAGTGCGGCTGATCGCCTCGGTGTCGCCCTTGAGGCGGCGGGCCGAGGCCACCTCGTTGCGCCAGTCGAGACCGATGTCCCAGGGCCCCTCGCTGACCAGTTCTTCGGGAGCGCGGCCGCGGCGGTTGCCAGCGACGTAACAGGTCGACACCGCAACGATGTGGGGGGTGATCTCGAGCTTGTTGCACAGCTCGGCGATGCGAACCGGGCCGAGCAAGTTGATCTCCACAGCAGAGTTGAGCGGCGAGTCGAACGACACGGCTGCAGCTGAGTGGATGACCGTGTCGCAGCTCGCGAAGATCGCCCGGTCGGCATCGTCGAGGTCGAGTCCGTCGCGGCTGACATCGCCGGCGATGGTGGTGATTCGCCTTTCGGTCATCTCTGCGAATGTCTCGGTCGATTCGGGTGCACCGTGCTGCGCTCGGAGCCGATCGAACGCGTTGTTCTTCAGGATTTCCTTCTGCGTCCGCTTCGCGGCAGGTGTCCGTTTGCCGTCGCGGACCAGCAGGACGAGTTCGCAGCCGGGGACCGAGCGAAGCATGCGCTCGACAAGCGCCGTGCCCACGAAACCGGTCGACCCGGTGATGGCAATTCGTTTGCCCGCAAGGGATTCGGCGATCACAGATGACGTTCTACCACGTTTCTCTACCAATTGGTAGAGAGAGCTGCCAAGATGGCGCCATGGAGCCTGTGGATGCCTGACCGGACCACTCGGGAACGCATTCTCGATGCTGCGCTCGACCTGTTCGGCGCGCGTGGGGTCGATGCCGTCTCACTCGACGAGATCGCCCGGGACGTCGGAGTGCGCAAGCAGACGGTGCTGTACTGGTTCGACTCGAAGGAGGCGCTCGTCGACGGCGTGCTCGAAAAGGTTGCAGCCGAGCTCGTCATCGTGATCGATGCCGCGGTGAGGGCCGCGCCTGACGATCCGCTCGACCGCATCGACGCAGTCGTGCGAGCGGTGTTCCGCCCCGCGGTGCGACGCCCCGCTCTACTCGGTCTCGTCCGCGAGGTCAGCCGTCTCAGCCAGTCGCAGGCCGATCGGTTGACTGGGCACATCTCACCGCTCGTCGAACGCGCGGTCGACTACTTGGCCGCGGAGATGGCTGCTGGGCGCCTGCGAACCGGCGACCCTCGGCTGATCGCTGCCCTGAGTTATGCGACCGTGACCGGGATCGCCACGGAACCTGAAGCACTCCGAACCGTCGGCTGGACGGCGGACGCCGCCGGGCTCAGGTCGCTGCGTGATGAACTTCGGGGGTTCCTCCGAGCCGCACTCCAGCCGTAAGGCGCCACGGGGTTCAGTGGCTCGTGTTGCGCCGGCGTCGCGAGTGGCGTTCGAGCGCAAGGTCGACCAATCGGTCGATGATTTCCGGATAGCTCACGCCGTCCGCGATCCACATCTTCGGAAACATCGAGATTGGCGTGAAGCCCGGCATCGT